>NZ_BAAATE010000024.1:0-142799 GCF_039533245.1 Nonomuraea recticatena
CGGAAGCTCCGCTGCTGCCCCCTCAAGACTGGGCACCTGTGCAAGGCCATCGCCGTTCTGCAGAACTACGAAGTCGCCCGAGGATGAAAAGAGGTCAGTGCTGTGAACTGCTTCTTTGCTGGTCGACCAAGATTGGAATGCGTCTTTGCAAGCAGGATGTCAGGAGTTCGAATCTCCTAGGCTCCACCTCGACAAACGCCCCATCACCGATCACGGTGTGGGGCGTTCGGGCCATTAGCGGGCCATTAGCCGTCATTGATCTTCCTCTTGCGGGACTTCCCGGCTTTCTTCTGCTCAGCCCGCACCCGAGCGTTGAGCGCTTCGGCGATCCTCTGGTCTGCGTCCCTGGTCGCGTGCTGGTAGACCAGAACTCGGCATCCAACGCCCATCGGGGCTCTCCTCGTCGTCGACTGGGCACCCCACCCCAAAGAGGGCGACAAGATCCTCTTCATTTTCGACGGCGGACGACTCAGCCCCGAGACTCTCAGCAAGATCACGTTCGGTGACGGCGAGCTTGCCGGCTACGAGTTCCACGCAGTCGAGGAGCTGGACGGCCTGATGATCGAGCGCCTGGCCAGCCGAGTCTCTTCCGCCGTCACCGCCCACAACATCGAGCGAAGCCTGTACCTGGAGCATAGCCGTACCCTGCCGACCTGACTCGGCGGATCTTGCCGAATTGTTCTTTTAAGGATCAAGGCGGCGGCTGCGCCGCCGCGCCCGCGCGGCCCTCCCCGCGCGAGCTGCGGCCTGGGGGCCGGTCTCGCGCGGGAGCCGCGCTGGCAGGGGGCACAATCGGCCAAGCTGATCACAAAGACAGGCAGCCACCCGAGGTACTGGGATCATTTGGAAGACAGGTCTCAGTACGGGCCCACTCCGGCGAGCAACGGCATCACGGGAACGATGAGGTGGACGGTCGCGATCAGCAAGATCGAGGCGATGACCACCTTGGCGTCGTTCTCTGGTTGGTCACCGGCTGTGCTGAAGCCCAGGCGGGCGGCGATCGGAAGGGTGATGAAGACGAGGATCATCGCGGCCAGGACGGAAGGGTGATGCTGAAGTCCCGGGTCGAGGGGTACTTCCACCACGGGCGTCCAGGACTACAGAACTGATACCAGAAGGGAGGAGATTGTCGCCCAGGAGGCGGCCAGTTGGACCAGCCCCAGGATGGCGCCAGCCAGGTACGCCGTGAGAGGGCGCGGAGTGCGCCAGTGGGCGGCCAGGCGACCTGCGATGATCGCGCAGATGTAGCCGACCGTGCTGCCCGAGGTGTAGGCGAGAGCGGCGGCAGTGCGCCATGACCCCAGGATCTGGTCAAGGGGTTGGGGGTCCGCCCACAAACTGCGCCCCACGTACGCGTTGTGGGAGGCCAGGAGGATCGACGCAGTCACGGAGACCAGAATCAGGGCCGCATATGTGACTTTGGGGAAGCGAGTGATCATTGTGGTCATCATGTCCGATCGGAGACTGCCGCCTCGCTCCTATTCTGGCTATGACCTTTGAAAACACGGCCTTGAGTGGCGGCAGGTCAGAACATATGCCTCCGGCGGGGAACTCGACTCCGGGATGGTCGCGCCGACCAGGCCGGTAGTCAGTGAGTTGAGGTGAGGCCCGATCTTCCCGCCCGCCACATCCCAGGCCTTGATCCGCTGCATTGCATGTGGGACGAGGCAGACGGGAAGATCGGGCGGGGAGGAGTGTGTGCGCTCGAGAATCGCGCGCCATTAGCGTGCCATTCGGTTGGGTCCGGCCGGCTACGCGGCGGTAGTCATACGAGGTCGGCGCGCAGTTCAATGCCTCACAGGAGAGGCTATTCGCCAGAAAGCGAAGGCGGCGAGGTGTCTTCTGGACTCGGTTTCGCCAAATCTTCCCAGGTCACCACCTCGTCGGCGGGTGGAGGAGTGATGTGAGTCTTGGCGCCCCAGCCGGTCACGTGAGTGTCGAAGACAAACGAGCGCGTGGGTTCGTCTCTGCCTCGGGATGTCGTGCTCCATGTACCTACGGCCCTGCGCACCAACTGGTCCTCGCCGAGCCAGAGCCGCCAGGCGACCTTGATTTTCGTGTCTCTTCCGTGAGGATTGTCATCGAGTCCAAAGGGGAGTGCGAGAGAAGCCTTGTGGAGCTCACCGAAGGTGATGGTGCCTTGGTAGAGAGTGGTCCGAGTGCCGTCGTAGACGCCTGCGGGGCGCTTGACCTTGGTAGTAGCCAGCACTGCCTTCAGCACCACCGGGTTGGCGATCTCGATCCAACCGGCCTTCAATGCGGGGCGAATTGCCTTGTTCTCATCGAGGAGCCAGCCCTTGACCTTCACCAACGTCTTGTCCTTGCGGTAACTGCGGCCCGCGAAGGTGATGATCCGTTCAGGGTTCCACCTGACTTCGGAGTCAAACGTGATGTCGGTGGCGATGATCTTTCCCTTGCCGAATTCGGCGACACCCTTGTCCCAGTACTTCACCCTCTCGCCCTCGACTGTTGTGGTGTAAACCTTCGAGATCTTCACACCTCGGTTCTCGACGAGCTGACGCTGGAGCGCGCCGACAGGGTCCAGCGGCGCGATCCGGGCATGCGCCGTGGGGCCGGAACCGGCGACCACGGGCGACAGGGCCAGCGTGATGGCCGTCGTAGCGATCCATCGCCTCATCAGTGGGTGTCCTCCTGTTCATACCCTGGCTATCAGCCACGAGCTGCCGTGATCTTGGCACATCGAAATCTCGCGCGAATCACAGTGGGCCGGCGAGGCTCTTGCCGGGCCATTAGCGGGCCATTAAGGGAGGTCAACCACGGTCAATCGGAGGTACTCCCGGGTTCGACCCTCCCCAGGTCGAATCCCATATCCAGCATGATCGTGACGATTTGCAAGCACGATGTCAGGAGTTCGAATCTCCTAGGCTCCACTCTCCTTTCGGACACACACAAGCCCAGGTCAGGAATGTTGCTGTGACCTGGGCGTTGATCTTCATTTGACCTTCTTCCGCTCCCGTGCCCGTTGCGTTCCCGATTCCTTTGATTGAGTGCCCCACGGGCGAGGTCGTCGAGTTTCCGAGCCGCCTCCCGCTGCCGCTCATCGGTCGAGTGCTGATAGGTCATCAGCCGGATGTCAGGCGTAGGTGAAGCGCTTACGCCGATCGTCCCATCCGGTCCGCCACCGGAACCGATTGCCCTTGCACCAGACGACCAGTCCCACCCAGACCGACACCAGCGCCAGACCGTACCCAGCGTGGACGTCGACGAAGATCTCTTGCCGCGCAAGTTCGGCTTGCAGCGACTTGGCCGTCTCCAGTGGCGAGATGCCTCCCGCTATGAAGACTGCATCCCCTGGTCATGCGTGGGCTGTTCTGTCGGCATCCTGGCGACCGCGACGATTCGCTCCAGCGCCGCCGCGTGCCGCTGGAAGGCATGCCTCCCTGTAGGGGTGAGCTGCACGTAGGTGCGCCGTGCCCGCTTGTCCTGTCCCTTGCGCACCGCGACGTACCCGGCGGAGGCCAGCGCGGTGATCTGCTTGGACAGTGCCGAGTCGCTGGTTCCGATCGTGTCTCTGAGGAAGCCGAAGTCAACCCAGTCGGCCGGTGCCAACAGCGCGACGATCGACAAGCGTGCGGGAACGTGCAGGAATTCATCGAAAAGTGGATCCATCAGCGGCCCTTGTCGTCCTGCTGGATGATCGTCTTCATAGCCCGGCGGGCCAGGGGTGTGATCGCAACATATGTCACGGCGGTCACGGTGCCGGCGATGGCGGCCTGGGACAACAGTCCGTGCGGCGGCACGTCGAACAAGAAGAAGGCAGCGATCCGGGAGATGCCGAAGACCAGCAGGAGAACGGCCGACAGCGCCAGATAGATCCCCATCTCCTGGCCGGTGGGCTTTCTGCGGACGGAGGCCCAGTGTGAGTACACGATTCCGATGCCCGCGTACAGGCCGAACCCGAGCAGAGCACCGATGATGGACCAGGGGCGTGGGAGATCGATCGATGCGAACCCGGCGAGGATCCCGAGCGCCGAGATGGCCACATAGGGCAGCGGGAACATCTGGCGGACGATCTCCTCACGGGTCTTGTCCTGGAGGCGGCGGATGCTGTCGAGGGAGGACTGGGCGTCCTGAGGGTTCATGGGCCATCCCTGATGTCGACTACTTTCCTATGAGGAAAGTAGCATCTATTTTCCTCATAGGAAAGTGGTAGACCAGCTGTGGAGCCAGTCGTGTTCCACAGCGCCAGACCACATGATCCTCATGCGGGGTTCAAAGGGTCCTTCGCAACGGCTCTGCGGATACGGGACACACCAAGGTCTCCATCACAGTCGGGGCGGTTCACATCGCCGACGTCGAACGCACCTGGTTCCGCCGACGCATTGCCGGACAGTCACTTGAGGCCATCTACGCCCGGCCTGACAGCGCGGACGCCACCTTCGACGAGGCGGACCCGAGCCAGGCCAGCCACGACATCGCCACACCGATCGCCGAATGGGAAGCTGTGTTCCGTGGGTGTGTCCAGCGAGTTTTGCGGCTTCGCGGTCGAGTGTCAGTTTGCGAGGCATGTGGTGACAGCTTGCGGCGACATCACGTGATCGCGACTGTCCGGCGTGGACCGGTGCTGATGGTGTCGGGGCTTGTGCTTTCAGCGGTTTACACGGTCGGCCTCCATGCGGCGATTCCGTACGCCGTCGATGCGACCATCCAGCACCAGATGGAGATGAACGTCAGTTTCGGCGCGGACCTGACCATGCATCCCGGGGGCCTGGCAGAGGATCTGGCCGGGATCCGAAGTACAGTGCGCCGACTGACGTTTCCGGTAGGTGCTGTCACACTCTGCCTCAGTTTTGTCGCCCTTCTGCTGCCCTGGTTACGAGGACGAATCAGGTTCGGCGTGCTGGTTCTGTCGGGCGTCTTGTGGGTGATGTATCCGCTCACCGTGCTGGAAACGCTAGGCGCGTGGGGGTCGTACATGGTCGGTGACGGTGGTGCCACCGGCGTCCCCCATCGGTTCGCCGGCTGGCTACCTCTCGGGGCGCTCCTCCTGTTCGTTGCCGCGACGCTGCAGGCGATCGGCCTCGTCCTGCTGGCCCGCCGAGGTACGACCGATTCCGCGTACCCACCGTGTAGTCCCCCAGGTGCAGCGCTCCCCCCATCGCCTTGATCGTGTTGTCGGGTCCGCGCCCACGAGCGTGGACAGGGCCGCGTCCCTCGTGCAGCCACACACCGCACAGATCCCAACGTGCGGCGGCGACCGGGTTGGGCGGGATCCCAGGCTCTACAAGTGGGAGCAAATGGCCAACGTCGTAGCCGAGCGCATCAAGGACGGCACCTAACCGCCGCTGACGCCATCTCCGAAGGGCTGCAGCTCTTCCGGCCGGTCCCGGTCGTCACCGTCGCGGACTCGATGGGAAGAGGGTGCCTGGCCGTCTCACGGCGTGGTCCCGCTTGACCTTGACACAGTGACAAGGTCTTCACTGCAGCCAAGGAGGTGGTCCCGATGACCAGGCCGGAAGAGGACACGGACACGATGCGAGCTCTCCAGGGACTGGAGAGCAGCTCGTCGGTGCGGCTGCAGGCAGCGCTGGTGGCCGGCACGACCCCAGACCCGCGGTTCATCGACGAGCTCATCGAACAATGCGCCATCGAACCCGATTTCTACGTGCGCGACATGCTGACGTGGGCACTCACCCGCCACTCATCATCAATGACGGTCCCCAAGCTCATCGATGAACTTCGCTCGGAGCGTGCGCAGGCACGAAGCCAGGCGTTGCACACGCTGTCCAAGATCGGGGATCGGCAGGCGTGGCCGGCGATCACCCGGGCGCTTCTGACCGATGCCGACGACGAGGTGGCGCGGAGCGCCTGGCGAGCAGCGGTCGTACTCGTGCCCGAAGGGGAAGAATCAGAGTTGGCCGGAGTGTTGGTGACACAGCTCGGGCGCGGCGAGCGGGATACGCAGTTGAGCCTCAGCCGGGCGCTGATCGCGCTCGGCGAAGTGATCATGCCGACCCTGCGCGTCGCGATGACGGATCTCGACCCTCGCGTGCGTCAGCACGCGATCGCCACGGAACGGCTGTTGCGCAACCCGGATGCCGGATTCGAGTTCGCGATCGAGGAGGCGAAGCGCATCGTAGCCCTGGGCACTAACAGCCAGGAGGGGTGATAGGCAGTGTTGATCGGTGATGTGGCACGACGGTCCGGGGTCAGCGCCCGCATGCTCAGGCATTACGACTCACTCGGCCTCGTGCGGCCAACGGGCCGTACCGAGGCCGGCTATCGCGAGTACTCCAGCGAGGACATCCGGCGAATCTTTCATATCGAGATCCTGCGGTCATTGGGGCTGTCGCTGCGTGAAGTCGGGCGCGCACTGGATGATCCCGGCTTCACGCCTTCGGAGCTCGTCGACGACCTCATCCGCCAGACGCGAGAACGCATTGCGGCTGAGACGGAGCTGCTCACGCGACTTCGTCGGATTGGTGCCGCGGAACCCGCCAACTGGGAGGACGTCCTCCAGATCGTCGCGCTTCTCCAGGCCTTGGGGGCGGAGAGCGCCGGGAAGCGCCAGCGGGCGGCCTTGTCCTCGGTCGAAGAGGCTCCGATGCCAGTGGAAGCACTGGTCGAGGCAGCGCTGAGCGAGACGGACCCGAACGTCGCCGGAGCCCTTCGATGGGCTCTGGCGCAATCGGGCGATGGCGGATTGGCACTGCTGGCGGAGGGCCTCGGCTCACCAGCAGCCGAGGTGCGCAAACGTGCCGTCCAGTCCATCGCCGAGATTCCGAACGGTGAGGCGACCACACTGCTGCAGGACGCCCTCACGAACGCCGACATCGTGGTCCGCAGGTATGCGGCTCTGGCGCTCGGGACACGTGGAATAGCCGACGCGATCCCGACGCTCATCGACATGATCGTCGAGGGGGTGAACGACGCTGATGCAGCCGACGCCCTGAGCGCGCTGGCGAGTGATCCCGCGCTGGCGGATCAGATCGCTACCACGCTCGTTGGCTGCCTCGCCTCCGGCACCATTGAATCGTCCGCACGTCGACGGCTGACACAGGCGCTCGCGGACATCCCGGGAACCACAGCGTCACGAGCCCTCGCAGATCTGTCACATGACGAAGACCGTGCCGTTGCGCTTACCGCGACATACATTCTCAAGCTGCGCAACGCACGGTGACAGACAGTCATGCCGTGCGTGGCAGGCACCTGACCCCCCCGGCGAGGGGCGCTGCCCCTCGCGCTCCCCGAACCGTGACGCGCTTGCCGACTGAGCCTGGCCTGGTCGTCCATACCGGCGGCGTCGGCCACGGTGCTCAGCCCTGTCTACTGAGCCGGCTGGGTCTCGTCAGCCGATCCAGGCTGCTCGTCGCAGAACACGGCCTTGACGAGTTCCTGCTTCACCTTCTCGAATGTCGCGGACATGGCGATCATGTCGAGCTCGGCTTCTCCGGTGGTGATGGAGGCGGTCAGGGTCTTCCTGCCGTCGGGCGTGCTGTACATCAGCGCCGCCCAGCCCCAGAAGCCGCCGTTGTGGTGAAGGACGGTTCCGCCGCAGTCGGTGTCCTCCACGAACACCCCCAGGCCGTAGCCCATCGTGGGGTCGGGCTTACGCATCTCGGCCAGCAGCGGGGCCGGCAGGAGCCTGCCGGAGTTCAGCGCGGAGAAGAACGTGTGGAGGTCCTGGGTGGTCGAGATCATGTCACCGGCGGCGGAGATCCAGGAGGGGTTGAAGCGCGTGGTGTCGGCCGTCCTCCACTGGTCGGCGTCCTGGTAGCGGTAGTAGCCGTGGGCGTGCGGCTCGGGGATGTCCGGTGAGGCGTCCGGCACCACCGTGCCCGACAGGCCGAGCGGACGCAGGATCCGCGCCTTCATCTCTTCGGCGTACGCGCGGCCGGTGACCTTCTCGACCAGCAGCCTGGCCAGCACGTAGTTGGTGTTGGAGTAGCTCCAGCCGGTCCCCGGCTCGAACCGGGCCGGCTTGGACAGCGCCAGCCGTACCAGCTCCTCCGGCTGGTAGGTGTGGAACTGGTTGTCCACCACCCACTCCTTGCCCAGTCCGGGGATCCCCGGCGCGAACGTCCCGTCCTCGTAGTACTCGCCGGTGAAGTTGAACACCCCGCTGGTGTGCTGCAACAGCATTCGCACGGTGATCCGCCGGTCCAAGCCGTACTCGGGCAGGTAGTCGTCGACCGGAGTGTCCAGGTCGATCTCGCCGTCGGCCACCAGCTGCAGGACCAGGGTCGCGGTGAAGGTCTTGGTGGTGCTGCCGATCCGGAAGTGGCCGTTCGTCGGCGGCTTGGCGCTCTGGCCCAGCTCGCGCACCCCGGCGCTCCCGACCCACTCGCCCCGCTCATCGTGCACACGCAACTGCACCCCGGCGAAACCGGAATCGACGAACTCCTGGATGACCTTCTGCAGCTCCGGGCGGCCCTGGTCAGTGGTGGACATGGTGTGCTCCTTTGAATCTGTTGCTTCAGTCGAACGGGCGGATGACGGAGTGCGGCAGGCCGTCAGGCGGCGTCGAGGGCTTCGGTGATCTTGCGGGCCATCTCGGCCATGGTGGGGCTGGGCTGGCCCAGGTGGGTGCGGGCGGCTGTCTCGATGGCGACGATGACGGTGCCGCGGAAGTTGGCGGCCTCCGCCGGATCCTGCTGCCTGAGCAGGCTCATGGATTCCGTCAGCGCCGGCAGCACCTGGTCGGCGAGTTCGGCCACGGTCTTGCCGTACTTCACGCCCTTGGGCGCCTTGGTGAGCACGTGCCCGACCACGCCGGTTGCGGAGGTCAGGGCGATGGAGCCGTGGGTGGCGACCTTGTGGGCCGACTCGGCGATGCCGGCGGCGGACATCAGCGAGACGGCGCCCCAAGCGGCGAGGCGGAGGGTGGTCTTGTCCTGGTCGGTCAGGGTGACGGACATGATGGCGTGCTCCTTCAAATCTGTTACGAGATCACTGGAAAGGACGGGTGGCGGGGTGCGGGCCTGCTGGAGCTCAGGTCGCAATCGCTGAACCGTTCATGGATCAACCATCGCCGGTCGCGCTGATACCGGGCCGTTGCCGTCCTGACACGGCTGCTGACACACCACCGCCGGGGCGAGGACGTCCATGAGATTCCGTGACTGGCGCGCCAGGTCTACTCCGGCGATCGGCGTCAGTGAACGGGGCGGCGAAGCGGCGCGGGCGGCGGTCAGGTCGTGGGTGTTGCCCGGCAGTGCGGGCGGCCCACAACCAGGCGCCCGGCCGGATCAGCCAGGAGCTGCACGTTCACTCTGTGCCGGTGCTGCTTTCCCGAGTAGTACGGTCCGCGGCCAGGCGGGCACGAGGCCACCAGGCAGCGGGACGCGGTCAGCCGCGCAGGCGCACGCGATAAACCCGGTGACGTCGGTGGGCATCCCCGTGATAATGGCCGACGTGGAAGAGGTCGAGGTCGTCGTCGCCCATCACGAGCGCGCGACCTTGCGCGTCGGCGACGTGTTCCTGAAGATCGACGCTGATCAGACGCGCACCGACGTCGAGGTCGAGGCGATGGCCAGGGCGCCGATCCCGACTCCGGAGGTCTTGTGGCGGAAGCCGCCTGTGCTCGCGCTCGCCGCCCTCCCAGGAACGACACTCGGCCGCCTCGGCGAGCCGTCGACCGCGTCGCCGGCGGCGTGGGCCGCGGCGGGTGCCGCCGCACGGATGCTGCACGACGCGCCACTGCCGCCATGGCCCGGTCGGAGCCTCGACGAGATCGCATCGCTCCTCGACGGCGAATGCGAGTGGCTGGTCACGAGCGGCGTCCTTCCCGCCGACCTGGTCACGCGCAACCGCCGGGTCGCCGAGGCTGCGCTCCGGCCGTGGACACCGGTGTTCACGCATGGCGACCTGCAGATCACCCACGTGTTCATCGACGGTGACGAGATCACCGGCGTGATCGACTGGTCCGAGGCGAGCCAGGGCGATGCCCTGTACGACCTCGCCACCTTGACGCTCGGACACGAGGAACACCTTGGCGACGTCGTCGCCGGCTACGGCACCGACGTCGACCTCGACGTGATCAGCGCGTGGTGGTCGCTGCGAAGCCTGTTGGCGGTCCGCCGGCTGGTCGAGCACGGCTTCGACCCGTCCTCGCCAGGCTGCGAGGTCGATGTGCTGAGATCCCGGATGTGAGGCTGCACGAGCCCGACGGCCACGAGTGCCGCTCTGTCGCATCGAGCGGGCCATCTCCTGGACCGCCTCGTCCTCCGACCGACGCGGTCATGATCCTCGAAGAGCCCGGGCAGCCGGTCGGCGACCTCGGAATCCGACGCACGACTCGAGTCGAAGATGCGCCTCACCTGACGGCCAGCCACCTCGAATAGACCCAGGATGAAAGTGGCGCTGACCCGGGTCTGCTCTGGGTCGAGGAGGGATGGACGCCGACCTTTCGGCCACCCAGCAGGAGCAGAGCCGTTACGGCGGCGCCGAGCACTCCGACGGCGGCGCCCAGGAAGGCCGACGACATGGCCGCGTCGTAGGCCTGGCGGGCCTCCGCGGTCAGGACGGGTCGACCGCGGCGGCTGCCACCGAGCGGCGCGCCTCCTCGGACGCGGTGACCGGCATTGCCGAGGCATAGCTGCTGGTGGGCAGGGTGCCTAGAGGCCACGCCGAGGGCGGCGCCATCGGCCCATCCGCAAGTGGTGACCTGCAAGTGGCAGTTGCCGCCAGGCGCAGCCGGTAGTGGCCACATACAGGATCGGCCGATCGTCGACCCGCCGCCGACCGCCCCCCTTGCGGCCGGGTCGGCGCGGGTGGAACCACGCGTTGAAACAACTCCCACAACTCATCGGGCACCAGCCGTCGAAGGAACGCACCCACACACGACCTGACGACGGATCTCCAAATGAGTCACGGTCTAAGACATTGGGCGCGGGACGCGCCGCAGGAATTGCTGGCTGGGTCAAGGCCGTGAGTACTCGGTGTCGAACTCGCTCGTGGCACGTCTGTGTACGGCCTGTGCTGCAGGATATGCAGGCTCCGTCACATTTTGAAGTGGGTCCAGCCTGCCCGCCACGTTCCGTAAGTCTTGGGGCCTGGCGGATAGCAGCCGCCGGCGTAGCACAGCGCGGTGCTCTTGGTTAGGCGACTCACCTTTCCAGACTCGGCGCCGTAAGCGATAGTATTCCAGTAGTACTGGTTTTTACCCGTCTGGTATCGCCTGCTGCACGGTTCCTCGACAGACGCGACCTGGAAGGCCCGCTCTCGCCAATAGCTGTCCATCCTGTCGGGCGTCGGCTTTACATTCTTGACGAATGCCTTGTCGTAGTGGCGCCGAGGGTTGAGGTGAAGGTTATACTTCCTCATCTTGGAGCCCTTAGTGCAGGTCTCGTTCTTCCATTTTGTAAAGAGGAAGTACGGAGGAGAGGCCGCAGCCGGCGATGGCGTGACCGCTACGACGCCGGTGGCCAGCATGGAAGCTGCCAGACCGATGCCCAGCCTCCTTGCCCACCCATGTTGTCCCCGTATGCCGTGTGAAGCGGCTGTCTTCATTAGCGCTTCCCTTCTACGCGAGGTGCAGACAGGGCAGACTTTAGAGATCGTGGGTATGTTCTGGGTATAGCGGGGGCGGTGCCGATGGCATCGCCCTGACAGGCGATGATCTGCGCAGGTTTGATTCTGCGATGTACATATCCCACGAGAGCTCATCGCCTCGGTGCGAGTGCGACGCGATTACCCGACCGGTGTGGTCACGGTGGTGGACGGTCGCCTGACCGTGGCAGTTTCGTCCCGGGCCAACATGGTGGTCGAACTGACACGGCCGATCAGCGTGACGAGACCTCTCGGCCGCCGCGCGCAGGTCACAACGATCCACTTCTTCACCGACGACCCGAGCACCGCTCTGAAACAACTGACGGCATAAGTGACCCTCGCCGTGTTTTGCTAACGGGTCCGACCAACGGGGCGCTCCGCCTCCTGGCTTTGGCGCGGTCGCCACACCCATGGTCGAAGGATTGTCGGCGGCTTTCACCGTCCGCGCGCCGATCACTGCCGAGCGGCGTACGGCGGCGCGCCGCCGTACGCCCGCCCCGCCATGCACGCGGCATGGGCCGCGTGCTGAGCCTTGGCGACTCCTGGAGGACCTGGTACGGCAGAGCCGCCCGAAGCCCCTCAGGCTCGATCGGCGGCGCGAAGGCCGGCTGACGGCCACGGGGATGGGGTGCCGAAGCCGGCCATTCTCGGCTCGGCTACCCTCGGCGCCACTGACGATCACTCTGCGATCCGGGCAGCCGAATCGCCACTCGGGAGACGCCGACGCATGCACACGCCACCATCGCCACCCGGAGCGGAGCGGACTGACGAATCAGCCGTCCAGATCGGCGCTCTGGTTCCGCTCTCTCGGCCAGGCTGGATCCAGGCCGGCCAGCACTTGCTCGCCGGACTCGAGCTGGCCGTTCGCGAGGTCAATGACGCCGGCGGGATCGTCGGAAGGCCACTCGAGCTGGTGGTCCGAGACACTGCAGCTGATCCTGAGAGGGCCGCGGCGGCTGTGGACGAATTGGCTCGCCTGGGTGTGGCTGCCTTGGCGGGGGAGTATCACAGCGTCGTCGCTCGCGCCGCTGCCGCCAGGGCCGACGCCCTCGGCCTACCGTTCCTCTGCTCGTCAGCGGTTCTCGACGCGCTCACCGAACAGCCGACGGAATGGGTCGCGCGCCTCCCCCCTGCGCAGTCCCACGGTTGGCGGATCTACGCGGACTTCCTCCTCAGCGCGGGCCACACCCGGATCGCCGTAGCAGCCCAGTCGAGTGTCTACTGGGCCTCTGGGGCCCGCATTCTGCGGGACTACCTCGCTCCACGCGGCGGCACCGTCATCGAACTCGACATGGGCGCGCTCGCCCCCACGGCCGTGTGCGACGAACTCGTCGACAATCGCGCGACCGCCCTCCTTCTTCTGGTCGGCCACCCGGAGCCGGCAGTGTCGATCGTCAAGTCCGTCCGCCACGACGAGCGCCTCGCCGAGATCTTGATCGGTGCTCCGGCCGGGCAGCCGGAGTTCGCCGAATGGGCGACGTTGCTGGGCGACGACGGCGCCGCGATCCCGTTCCTGCGCTACCTGCCCGAGCGCCTCAGCCCACTCGGTGCACGGGTCGGGACGGCCCTCTGTGAGCGGCTGACCGAAGCGCCGTCCTTCGTCGCCTTCGAGGGTTATGACACGGTCGCCGTCCTCGCCGAGGTGCTGCGTTCTCACGGCGCGGACCGGGCGCGCATCGCCGAAGCCTGGCCGCGCGTCGCAGTCGAAGGCACCCGCGGGGAGATCCAGTTCTCCCGCACGCCAGGCATCAGCGTTTGGCAATGGGCTTGGACGCCGATCCAAGTCGTTGATAGGGATCCGGCGGAACCCGACCGCTTTCGGATCCTCCACGCCGGCTGAGAGAGCACGGACGGCCATCCACGCGACCCCGACGCAATCAGTCGTCACCCACGATCGGACCGATGTGCACGGCGGGATGTGTCAAGGGGGATGTGGCCGCTGAGTCATTGACCGGACACGGGCTGTTTCGTACGTTCATGGGGCTCGTCGGACGGCATCGCCAGGAGGCGCTCATGACGGAACTGTCCAGCACCACATGGCCCTGGCCCGACCTTCCCCCCGGTCCGCTCGGCACTGCCTCCCCTGACCTGGCCCGCAGGCTCGCCGAGGCTTCGACGGAGCCCGTCACGATGCCGAGTGGAGACCAGGTGCCCATGATCGTCCGTTATGAGGACGTTCGTGCCGTGCTCACCTCGCCGGCCAGCAGCCGCAACCTGCGGGCACCCGGGCTTCCCCGCATGGTCAGCGGCACCTCCCTCGAGGACGACCCCTCGGCACTGATCAACCAGGACCCGCCGGAACACACGCGTTACCGCCGCATCATGCAGGGCACGTTCACTCCCCGACATATCGAACGCTGGCGGCCGCGCGCGGCGGCGATCGCCAACGAGCTGATCGACGCGGCCGGCCAGGAGTTCGACCTGGTCACCGATTTCGCCCTGCCGCTGCCCGCCCGAGTGATCTGCGAGATGCTCGGCGTCCCGATGGACCGGTTCGATCAGTTCCGCGGCTGGACGGAGATGTTCCTGTCCACGTCCGAGGCGAGCGCCGAGGCCAGGGGAGAGGGATTCGCCGCGTTCATGGCGTACGCCGGCGAGCTGATCGCCGAGCACCGGGTCACGCCGGGCGACGACCTGATCGACCTGCTCATCGGGGCGCGCGACGAGGGGGACAGGCTCAGCGAGTCGGAGCTGACCCACATGGTGTTCACGCTGATCATGGCGGGGCACGAGACCACCGCGTCGATCATCATCCGAGGCGTGTTCCGCCTTCTGTGCCACCCTGACCAGTACGCGCAGCTAGGGGCCCGTCGCGAACTCCTGGGACCGGCGGTGGAGGAGATCCTGCGCTGCGAAGGTCCCGGAGGGAACGGCCTGCTCAGGCTGGTCACCGAGGACATCGAGCTGTCCGGCGGCGTGATTCCCAAGGGCACCGTCGTGCTGCCCAACCCCACGGGCGCCAACCACGACCCGTCGGCGTTCGACGACCCGCTGCGGTTCGACATCCGGAGGTTCGCGGGGACGGCGCCGCCCAACCCGCACCTGGCGTTCGGCCACGGCCCCCACTACTGCCTGGGGGCGAATCTGGCCAGGATGGAACTGCAGGAAGCCTTCCGCGCCTTGGTGACGCGGCTGCCCTCCCTCCGCGCCCAGGAGGACTTGTCGACGCTGCGCTGGACCAACGACGGACTGATCCATCGCCCGCACCGGCTCCCGGTCAAGGGTGGCTGAGGTCCGGGCGACCACCTGACCGCAGACGGCGTCGGCGGCACCGTCACGGGGGCTTTCCGCACCTGATCGAGTACGAGGGTTCAGGCTGGCATAGGAGCCGTGGTTCGAGGGTCTCGGCCGGGACGGCTCGCGATCACAGCACGCTTGCCGGCACGCCGCGGTGAACAAGTTCCAGGTCGCCGCCGGCGCATGCTGAGCGGTCGACGTCGCGGATCGCGTGCTGGTGGATCGGGAGCGACGAGCGTCAAGCAGGGCGCCGGCCTCAGCGGTCGAGCCGGTAGAGGCGGAAGAAGTCGTTCTCGACCGGCAGCACGGTGCACCGTCCGAAGCCCGCCTCCGCGGCGTACCCGCTGACGGCGTCGGACCGCAGCACGGTGCCGACGGCTGCCGAGGGCTTCTCGACGAGTTGGGTGGGCAGGCAGTGCGTGACGCTCCAGCCGTACATCATCCGCTCCACCTCGTCCCCCGGCGCGGTGAAGCGGTCGGCCACCCGCTCGTCGGCGACGAGGACCACGCCGTCCTCGGCCAGGGCGTCGCGTATCGCCCCTAGCGTCTCCACCGGCCTGGACAGATCGTGCAGGACCTCCATGAGGAGCACGAGGTCGTACGGTCCTGTGTCGCGCAGGGACGTCGCATCGGCGTGCATCAGACGGACGCGGTCACCGAGACCGGCCTGCTCGGCGTGGGCGCGCGCGTCGGCGATCGAGGAGGCGTCCGCGTCCAGGCCGTCCACCACCGCGTTGGGGAAGGCGCGAGCGACCGCGATGGCCGACCAGCCCTGCCCGCAGCCGACGTCGGCGACGCGCGGGTGAGGCGCCGCCTCCAGCCGGGTCAGGACGTCGGGCATGGCGGCGATCCAGGTGCCCGCCAGCTCGTGGGTGAAGGCGGGCCGGTTGATGTGGCCCTGGCCGTGGCGGAAGGCCCTCCCGTACTCCTCGTACGGCACGCCTGCGCCGGTGCGGTAGGCCTGCGCGACCTGGGAGATGACGCCGCCGATCCCGGCGAGCATGTGCGCGAACGGCGCGGCGTGCGCGGGATCGTCGGCGTCGGTCAGCACACGGGCGTGTGCGGGGTCGAGCCGGTAGCGGCGCTCCTCGCCCGGGACGTCCGGATCGGTCTCCACCAGTCCCGAGACGGCCTGCTGCTCCAGCCACTCGGTGGCGTACCGGGGCGCTATACCGGCCTTTTCGCTCAACTGCGCCGCCGTCAACGGGCCGTGCTCCTGGAGGGCACGGTAGAGGCCGAGTTCGCCGCCCAGGTAGACGGAGAACAGTTCGAGGGCGCCCAAGGTGCTCTCGAAGAGGCGCTCGACGAGCCGGTCGGTGCGCTCGGCATCGGCGTTGGTGGCAGTCTCCAAGGCGTTCATGATGACTCTTTCCGGATGAAGAACCGGGCGGTCGCCAGGGTCTCCCCGCGGGTGCCGTGGCGGTATGAAAAGGAACGCGTATCCCAGGGCCGAGCCTGGCCGGGGCCTCTTCGGGCGGGCCGGCGCGTAAGGCCATTACAACCACGGTAACGGGGTAAGCGGCGGATCGACACCCTTCTACATGGGCAAATGCCCGGACGGCCCTCTTCGGCGACGTCGAGGACATGCGCCGCTTCGGCGTTGCTCGATGAGGCTGACGCGTTCGCCTGAGTGCCTGGTGGTCGACGCCACGACTTGCCTGGTCTGCCACCACCAAGAGCCGAGAACCGTACAGTCCGCCCTCCAGCGCACTGACTGGGCGAAGCCCTCGGCAGGGGGCCCGCGTGATGGACCGTGACATGCGGAAGCGCCCCGCAGCCCAATGAAACGAGGGCTTTCCGCCTTGACTGCCGTATCGCTACTATCAGGCACCAATCGCCTACTTTGGCGATTTTTCGTCATGGACGCACCGACCAATGAGGAGAGTGTCCTGCACGTGGCTGGATTGGGCAGGGTCGGGCGACGACGAAAGGGAGCCGTGGGCGAGGAGAACGGGTCAACAGGGGCCACCAGCGGCCGGTCGCGCCGGCTGGGTGGCTCCCGCCGCCTGCCCTTGCGTACCGTGCTGATCATCATCGTGTTCGTGCCGAGCATCACCTTCGCCCCACTGTTGGCCTCGGGCATGTACCAGCTGTCCTCCCAGTGGCGGGCGGAGGAGGCCCAGCTGGACCTGGCCACCACCACCGTCGGCGGACCCGCCGCCAATCTGTTCTTCAGCCTTGACCGGGAGCGACGGCTCACCGCGGAGGTGCAGGCCACCCCGCACAGCACCACCCGCGACAAGCTCGCCAAGCAGCGCGCGGAGACCGACCAGGCCGTGAACGCCTTCCGGCCGCTGGCCGCCCTGAAGCCTGACTACGCGCAGGAGGGGCTCACCGACGCCATCGCCAGGACCGAACGCGGCCTCGGCCTCCTCGACCAGCAGCGCCAGGCGGTGGACGCCGGTTGGTCCAGTGAGCAGAAGGCGTTCGACTACTACAGTGGCGTCCTCGAGTCGGATCTCAGCGTGTTGAGCGCCCTCAGCCAGACCGATCACGCCGAGGTGACCAGCAAGGCGCAGACACTGGTCGACCTCTTCTGGGTCGTCGACATGATCGGCCGCCAGGACGCCGTTCTGGCCCGCGGCTGGGAGAAGGGGCACCTGACGAGGGAGGAGTACGGCCTCGTCGCCGACGCCATCGGCACCAGGAAGCACCTCCTGCGGTCCAGGGTGATCCCCAGTCTCACCGGCAACGAGACCAAGTACGCCACGCTGACGACCAGCAAGGCGTGGGAGACCATGACCGCCCTGGAGGGGCGGCTGGTCACCTCCGGGACCGGCGTCGAGAGCGACCAGGTGGCACTCCGCGAGGTCGGCCCCGCATGGCGCACCTCGGTGGACACCGTCACCAAGCAACTGGTGGAACTCCTCAGCCTCCGGCTCGAGAACGTCGCCAGGGTCGGTTACACCCACGCCTACCAGATCTTCGTGATCTTCATCAGCATCACCTCCATCGGCCTGCTCGCCCTGGGCCTGGTGATCTTCACGAGCTGGCGCCTCACCTCCATTCTTCGCCGGCGCATCCTTCACCTGCGTCAGAACGCCCACGAGCTGCAGGAGCGGCTGCCCGACGTGGTCTCCAGGCTGGAGCGCGGCGAGGACGTCGACGTGGACGCGGAAGTGCGCGTCATCGAGCCCACACCTGACGAGCTCGGCGAGCTCGGGCAGGCCCTCAACCTGGCCAGCCGCAGCGCGGTGCTCACCGCCGTACGGCAGGCCGAACAGCACCGTGGCTTCCAGCGCATGCTTCAGCGCATCGCCCGCCGTACCCAGATCCTCATCGGCCTGCAGCTGAAGAAGCTGGACGAACTGGAACGCAGGCACGAGGACCCCGAGGTGCTGGAGGGCCTGTTCGACCTGGACCACCTCACCGCTCGACTGCGCCGCTACGAGGAGAACCTGGTGATCCTCGGCGGCGGGCAGCCGCAGCGCCGCTGGCGCAAGCCGGTGCGCCTGCTCGACGTGCTGCGCGCCGCGCAGGGCGAGGTCCAGGACTACCGAAGGATCGCGATCGAGGTCGAGGGCGAGCCCTGGGTGGCCGAGCGCGCGGTGGGTCCGCTGGTCCACGTCCTGGCGGAGCTGATGGAGAACGCCACCGCCTTCTCCAAGCCGCTCACCCCCGTCGAGGTGCGGGCCGCACCGGTCAGCAGGGGCATCGCCGTGGAGATCGAGGACCGCGGCCTGGGCATGGAGCCCGAGCAGTACGCCGCCGCCAACGCCCTGATGCACTCGCCGCCGCAGCTCGACGTGATGACCCACGCCGACGACGTGCGGTTCGGTCTCTACGTGGTCGCCCGGCTCTCCGCGGGCCTGGGCCTCCAGGTGGAGCTGCGGCCGTCCGCCTTCGGCGGCACCCGTGTCATCGTGCTGCTCCCTGAACCGCTGGTGGTGGAGCGCCCTCGCGCGGTACCCGCGCCACCGGCCGAGCTCTCCGAGGAGGTCCCCCAGGGTGGCCCCAGTGGTCCGCAGCCCCGCCCGCAGGAAGGTACGGCCGGTCCTCGCCCGCCGTACGAGGACGCGCAGTTGCCGACTCGCTCCAGAGGACGCGCGATGGCCTACGTGACAGCACCCGCCGCCGGATCGCCGGATCGGGACGAGGCACCCCCGTCGCCCGACCTCCAGCCGCTGCCCCAGCGGGTCCGCCAGGCCAACCTGGTCACCGAGCTCAGAGTTCCGGCGGACAGGGACGAACAGACGGACCAGGACATCTGGGCGGTACGGGACCGGCCCGCCCGATCCAGTGCCACGATCGGCGCGTTCCAGAGGCAGTCACGCAGGCGCCGGACCGGCGACGACGCCTTCGAGTCCCGGCCGGACGGATCCCCCGAGCCCGGTTCCCCTACGACGGAAGATTGAAGATGACGCAGCGAACCACCGCCACCGACGCAGGCCTGGACTGGCTCCTGGACGGCCTGGTCAATCAGGTCGCGGGCACCCGGCACGCCGTCGTGCTGTCCGACGACGGCCTGGTGATCAGCCGGTCCCAGACCATCGAACGCTCGGACGCCGAACGCCTCGCCGCGATCGCCACCGGCCAGCAGAGCCTGGCTCGCGGTGTGGGGCAGCTCTTCAAGGGCGGACCGGTCCAGCAGGTCATCATCGAGATGGCCGACCTGTGGTTGTTCGTCACGGCTGCGGGCCGCGGCACTCATCTGGCCGTGGTCGCGTCCCAGGAGGTCGACGCCGAACTGATGACCGTCGCGATGCACACCCTGGTCCAGCAGGTCGGCCAGCGGCTGGGAACGGACGCGCGCACGCCGCAGCCCGATGACGCGGGGAGACACGGATGAAGCACTGGACGGAGGGGTTCGACGACGATGACGCCGACGAGTCGCTTGTCCGTCCCTACACGATCACCGGCGGACGGACCACGCCCGAGCGGGACGACCTGACACTGATCACCCTGGTGACGACGATGTCCGAGGTCTCGTCGGACACCGGACACGGCCTGAGGAGGATGCAGCCGGAGCACCGCACCATTCTGACTCTGTGCGCGCGGCCCCTGGCCGTGGCCGAGGTCGCCTCCGCGCTGAACCTCCCGGTGTCGGTGACCAAGATCCTCATAGGCGATCTGATCGAGGCCGGTCAGATGCGGTCCCGGCCACCGCTCGCCTTCGCGCAGGCAGGCGGCTTCCCCAGCATGACGATCCTTGAGGCGGTGAGGGATGGGCTACGCAATCTCTGACCAAGGGGACGCTGCTCCCCTGGCAGTGAAGATCCTTATCGCCGGTGGATTCGGCGTCGGGAAGACGACCCTGGTCGGCGCGGTGAGTGAGGTCGCGCCCCTGCGCACCGAGGAGTACCTGACCCATGCCAGCGTAGGCGTGGACGATCTGGAAGGGGTGAGCGGCAAGTCCACCACTACCGTGGCACTGGACTTCGGGCGCATCACCATCAGCAGCGAGCTCGTGCTCTACCTGTTCGGCACCCCGGGGCAGGAACGCTTCTGGTTCATGTGGAACGACCTCGTCAACGGAGCCATGGGCGCGGTTGTCCTGGTCGACACCCGCCGGCTGGATGTGAGCTTCGCGTCGATCGACTTCTTCGAGAGCCGCGGCATCCCCTTCGTCGTCGGCGTCAACTGCTTCCACGGCGTCAGGGACAGGACACAGGAGGAGATCCGCAGGGCACTCGATCTCGATCCCCAGGTGCCGCTGGTGCTCTGTGACGCCCGCGACCGGACGGCGGGCCGCGACGTGCTGCTGGCGCTCATCGACCACCTGATGGCCGCCCGGTCCCGCACCGCTCCGCACCCCGTGGCCTGACCCGGCCGGCTCGCGCACGTCGCCGACCCGCCCAGACGTGCCCACACCGCCATATCGGCCGGCTGAGGAGTGCTGATGAGACAACAGGTACGCATTCCACTGCCGGACGGCGGCGCGCTGGCGGCGACGGTGACGCTGCCGGAGGGAACCGCACCCGTGGCCGGCTGGCCGGGCGTGGTGGTGGTGCACGAGATGGACATCGGCAGCGAGGCGGTCACGTCGCGGGCGAACACCAAGCCCTCGATCCTCGGAGCTCCAGTATGGAGAAGAACATGTCGGGGGGAGAATGGCCGTGCGCATTTCCACGGAACCTCTCGGCGCCGCTTCCCTCTGAACGTGCGCTTACGAGCCGGGACGCGTGGTCACCTGCAGCAGCGGTCGGTCCTGACCGGTGAACGCCTCGTAGGGGCAGGTGATCAACTCCTGATCACGCGACTCCCAGCCCTGCAGCCACTTGCGGAACTGCGGGTTGTCTATCTGGAGCGAGCCGTCGGGACGCAGCCGCCCGACCGTGTTGGCCGGGTGCGAAAGGCCGACCGTGCATTTGCCCAGCCGGCCGTCCGCGCGCACCAGCAGCGAGTTGGCGCGGGAGGCGTAACACACCTCCTCCGGCTCGAACAGACCATCGCTTCTGTCGCCGCCGAGCACGATCTCCTCCAGGGCGGCGAGCCGCTCGTCGTCGGGGTCGCACACGTCCATGGACGAATCGTTGGGGCCGCCCAGGCGTACCACCCGCTTCAGGTACACCAGGAACCTCGGGTCGGCGAGGAACACGTCCCTGAGCCGGGTGAGGAACGACGGCATCGCCGACAGGTTGGCGGGGGTCAGGTGAACGCGCAGCAGGATGCGCGCGTTCACCGAGCTGTCGCGGATGGACAGCAGATTGCGCCAGATCTGTTCGAACGAACCTCTGCCGTCCGCGCGTACACGAGTGCGATCGTGGTGGTGGCTGGGTCCGTCCAGCGACACCTGATACCGGCGGATGCCCAGTTCGGCCAGGTGTTCGGCGGCCGAACCGTCGAGCAGATATCCGTTGGTGGTCATGTCGCTGTCGTACCGCAGATCTGTCGACGCGCGCTGCACCGCACTCGCGTGGGACGCCACCTCCTCGACGACCGAGCGGGCCAGCATCGGCTCCCCGCCGAACCATGAGATCTGCAGATGTGTCAGCTCACCGGCGCGGCGGTCGATGAGGTTCTTGACGCCCTGAACGACCTCGGGTCGCATCCGCCCGATGGCGAAATCCTCGTAACAGTAGGTACACCGGAAATTGCACTGCTCGGTCGGCAACAGAATCAGATGCAGCCTGTCGTTGCGGAACGAGGTGACCATTTCCCTGTCGAACGTGGACAGGGCCGTTTGTTGATTCACGCTCACTTTTTGGCACAACCTGAGGTGCAGTTGCCGCCGAAACAGTTGTTGGCGCTGTGGCCGGGGCTGTGGCCAGGGTGAGGTGTCAGCCGCATCCCACTCACGATGGCCGCCATGGCCTGGGCGACGGCTGGATTCTGAATCGTGACCTTACCCTCTTCGTCGACGCTCACATCGTCCATCCGGACGACCATGGATGGTTCCTGACCGGCCATAGTCACTCCTCTCCTGTTTTCCGCCGAGGTCGCTGGGCATGCGAATGTCCGAGAGCATGCACGGCTACTCGAGGCACGTACCCGGGGCGGTCGCAGGCAATAGCAAAGACACATCTAAAGCGCGGCCTATCGGGGCGAAGTGGCGTGGACGACCCCCGCTTTCCGGTTCGGCGCCTGAGATCGACTGCCGACGGCATCAAGCAGCACGGCGTCGAAGGCGGTCAGCGCGATCCCGGCGGCCAACTGCGGGTACAGATCGGTGTCGGGATCGAGCTCCAGGCGGCGAGCCAACTCCGCCGCCAGGTCGTCGCGCCACTGCGCCTGGCGCTCCACGAAGCGTGCGCGCAGGGCGGGGATACGCAGAATCAGCTGAACCACCCGCAGCGCCTTGTCGGCGTGGTCGGTGCAGGAAGCGACGGAGACCCAGACGGCGTGCCGCAGCGCCACGGAGGGCTGCTCCTCGATGGGACGGGCCGCCAACTCCGCGCGAATGCCGCTACCCATGTCGGCCAGGAACTGGACGACCACGTCCTCCTTGGACGCGAAGTACCGGAAGAACGTACGCCGGGACACGCCGGCCGCCGCCACGATCTCGTCGACGGTGACCGCGTCGAACCCCTTCAGCGCCAGCAGGTGCAGGAAGCCCGGTGCGCAGCCTGCTCGCCCATCCCGGTTACACGGCCACCAACCTGCAGTTGAGTGCGCCGATCGGGTGGTTGCGGGTGGTGTTCGGTCGCATCGGCAATCCGCTGCTGGCGCAGACGCCGGAGCGTGGAGCGCTGCCGCAGCTGTACGCGGCGACCGATCCGCACGTGGAAGGCGGCCAGTTCATCGGCCCTGACGGGATGGCCGAGCTGCGCGGCGGGCCGACGCGGGTACCGCTGTCACCCGCGGCGGCCGACACCGAGACGGGACGCCGGTTGTGGGAGGTGTCGGAACGCCTGACCGACCTGCGGTTCACGTTCCCGACCCCTGTCTAGATCACACCGAGAACCGGCGGTCTCGGACGGTGGCACTGTGGTTCCAGATCAGCGGCTGGAGCTCGGCCGCCTCCCCCGGCACGTTCTCGCTCGACAGCACCTCTCTGCGGGAGACCGTGGCGACGGACACGCGCCGGCGATAGTCATGGAAGATCTGTACCTCACCGTCGCTGCGGCACAGCTCCCACCGCGGGCCTTCCAGCTCGGTGTACGCCATGCCCTCGTACGCGTGGTCGTTCATGGTGGCCACGTGGACGGCCCACGAACGGAGCAGGGAGGGCTCGGCTCGCACACGGAGCACCCCGTTCAGCCGCGCCACCTCGGCGGCCCTGCCGAAGTTCGCCGAACGCCACAGAAACTGATCGCTTTCGGCTCGGTCGGCACGCCATGCGTCCATCGCCGCGTCGAGCCCCCAGGTATGCCATCGGACGGTTCCCGAACAGGCGGCTTCGGGAGCCGGAACGCGGCGGCTGAGCTGCCCGGTGGTGCGCGCCGGCAGATGCGTCAGATGGGCGGGAACGAGGGCGATGGGGTCGCCCTGCTCGGCGTCGAACGGGTTGGGGTCGATGAATCGCCGGTCGATGATGACCACGGTGTCGGGCTGCCGTTGGAAGGACAGGCCCCACAGCAGTCGGCTGAGTACGCGCGCGCCATGCGGATCAGAGAGGATGTGCCAGGTCTGGTGGAAGAAGTTCGTGGAGAAGCGCGCCCGGGTGCCGGGACGCAGCGTGATGACGTTGTAGTCGCGTCCGTCGGCTCGCAGGCGGTGGCGATGAAGCTTGAGGCGGTCTCCCGCCTGGCAGGTGTTCGACGGCCTGGGGCGTTTACGCTCCGGCATGACTGGCCATGGTCTTCCCTTCCTCTCGTCGATCTCATGGAAGCCTGCCTGCCCAGGTTTTCTCAACGGGATTTCGGCGTGCGCGCCGCCCCCGGCTTCCCGGGGGCGGCGCGTCGGGTCAGGCGTCGAGGTCGTCGAGAGGGCCGAGGTCGAACTGGTTGAGGCGGTCCGGGTCGGCGATCACGTCGATGGCGGTGACCTTGCCGTCCGTGACGACGAAGCCCATGACGGACAGCGGTCGTCCGCCCGCGGCGACGACCACTCCGGCGGCTCCGTTGATCAGCGCAGGACGCGCGAACGGCGAGAGCCTTCCGAATGTGACCGCCTGCGCGGCCACCGTCCGCGCGCCGTGGAAGGTGACGGTGTGGCGGGCGCGCGCCGTACCTCCGTCGGACCGGAGGACGACATCGGGGTCGAGTACGGCGACGAGCGCGTCGAAGTCGCCGTCGCGGGCGGCGGCGAAGAAGGCGTTGACGACGTCACGCTGGCGGGTGAGGTCGGAGTCGGGAACCGGGGCCTGGCCCTGGACCCTGCGGCGGGCGCGGCTCGCGAGCTGCCTGGTGGCGGCCGGGGTCCGCTCGATCAGCGGGGCGATCTCGTCGAACGGCACGGCGAACATGTCGTGCAGCACGAACGCGAGCCGTTCGGCCGGCGTCAGGGTCTCGAGCACCACGAGCAGCGCCAGCCCGACCGAGTCGGCCAGCAGCGCTTCGTGCTCGGGGTCGGCAGCCTTGCCGTCCAAGCTGATGATCGGATCGGGCATGTGGACCTCGAGGGGGTCCTCGCGCCGATTGTCGCGCGAGCGCAACGCGTTCAGGCACAGCCGTCCCACCACGGTGGTCAGCCAGGCGCCGAGGTTCTCCACGTCGCTGGTGTCGGCGCGGCTGAGGCGTAGCCAGGCCTCCTGGACGGCGTCATCGGCCTCGCTCACCGAGCCGAGCATCCGGTAGGCCACCGCCCGCAGACGGCCCCGATGCTCCTCGAAACGCCTGGCCAGCAACTCGCCGTCGTCCACCGTGTCACATTCCTTCCTCGCCGGTGTCGTAACAGTAGCCCCGCGAGAAGCCGTGGATCCGACCGGGGGACTCGAGCCGGCACGTCGCGGTCAGAGGCCGTCCACGACGCCTTCCTCCCCTTCGCCTACGCCAACAGTGACCCCTGCGCATCCTCGGCCGGTTCCGCGATCATGCAGGGTGTGACAGTCCTCCGGTTCCTGGCGCTCGGTCTTCTCGGTGGCGTGATGGCGATCCCCCTGTTGTGGGGCCCACGAGGCAGCAGCTTCGAGCACGCCCGTCTTTCGGCTCTCATCGGGCTTGACGCGGGTCAGTTCGTCACCGTGCCGGTCGGACTCCTGATCAGCGTCGTGCTTGCCGGCCGGCGGTTGCGGACACGTCCTCCTGGCTACGTCCTCGGCGTGGTCACGATCGCGTTCGGCGCGCTGGTCGCGACGCAGGGCTGGGCCACGGTGAGCTGGGTCGAGGGGCGACCTGGAGGGCTCGGGGATCCGGACGGGGAGTTCGTCATGGCGGTGCTGGCTCTCTTCTCCGGGGTGTTCACAGTGGTTGTCGGTGCGGTCATCGTCCTGGTTCGAGCGCGTGGGGCCGGTGCCCAGGAAGAGAGCGGCGAAAAATCGATTCTCCGTTCGCATCCGCTCTCGTACACTCGCCACGAACGGCGCGCCGCCACCACACCGCGGCGCGCGATCTGACGATGGAGGGGAGCCGGCCGTGCGCTACAGCACCGTTTCGGTCATTCCCGCTTCTCGTCACGAGGTGATCATGGTGTCTTCGTCGGCCCGGTCTCGGCTGCGCGGCCGTTACCGGATGTTCCCCTGACGACCACCTGATTCCTGTCAAGGCCGTCGGGAATCGCGCTGTCCTTTTCGGATCCTCACGAAGGGCCCAAGGCTGTGCGCGCCAACCCGCACCCCCACCACACCGACCAGCTGAACGACGTCCGCAACCTGGGCATCCTGGCCCATGTCGACGCCGGCAAGACCACCATCACCGAACGGATCCTCTACGTCACCGGCGCCACCTACAAGAGGGGCGAGGTGCACGAGGGGACGACCGTCACCGACTTCGACTCCCAGGAGCGCGACCGTGGGATCACCATCTTCGCCGCGGCCGTGAGCTGCGCCTGGGACGGTCACCGGATCAACCTCATCGACACCCCCGGCCACGTCGACTTCTCCGACGAGGTGGAGCGCTCGCTGCGGGTGCTCGACGGCGCGGTCGCGGTCTTCGACGGTGTCGCCGGGGTCGAACCGCAGAGCGAGTCGGTATGGAGGCGGGCCGATCGGCACGGCGTGCCGCGCATTGCCTTCGTCAACAAGCTCGACCGCGCGGGCGCCGACCTCGACGCGGCGGTCGAGTCGATCCGCGAGCGGTTGCACGGATCCCCGCTGGTGGTCCAGCTGCCGATCGGGCGGGAGGACGGGTTCGTCGGAGTGGTGGATCTCCTGCGCATGCGGGCGCTGGTCTGGGCCGAGGGCCAGGACCGGGCCGCGGAGGTTCCGGTACCCGACGACCTGCGCGAAGAGGCGCGGCGGCGCCGCCGCGTGCTGGAGGAGGCCGTCGCCGAGCTGCATCCGGTCGCGTTCGAGGAGTTCTTCGCGCAGTCGGCGATCTCCGCGACGACTCTCACGACCGCGCTGCGCGACCTGACCCGTACCGGCGAGGCGGTGGTGGTCCTGTGCGGATCGGCCTACCGCAACCGCGGGATCGAGCCGCTGCTGGACGCCGTCGTGTCCTACCTGCCGTCGCCGCTGGACGTGCCGACGATCACCGGCGCCCAGGACGGCGCGGTACGGGAGCGGACCGCCGATCCGGCGACGCCACTGGCCGCGCTGGTGTTCAAGGTGAGCTCCACCGCCACCGGGCGGCTGGCCTACCTGCGGATCTACTCGGGAACGATGCGGAAGGGGGACACGGTGCTGGACGTCGGCGCGGGGCGCACCGAGCGCGTCGGCCGGATCCTGCGCGTACAGGCCGACCGGCACGCCGAGGTGGACAGGGCGGTGGCAGGGGACATCGTCGCGGTGATCGGGCTGAAGTCGGCCCGTACCGGGGCCACCCTGTCCGCGCCTGAGGCTCCGCTGCTCCTCGAGCCGCCGGCCACGGCCGACCCTGTGGTCTCCGTGGCGGTCGAGGCTCGCAGGAGCGCCGGTTCGGACCGGTTGGCGACGGCGCTGGCGCGGCTGGTGGAGGAGGATCCTTCGCTGGCCGTACGGACCGATGCCGAGACCGGGCAGACGCTGCTGTCGGGGATGGGCGAGCTGCATCTGGAGGTGGTGGTGGAGAAGATCCGTCGCGACCACGGCCTCGACGTGGCCGTGGGGCGACCGCAGGTCGCCCTGCGGGAGACGGTCGCCCGCGGCGTGTCGGGCCTGCTGTACCGGCACGTCAAGCAGGACGGCGGCGCGGGCCAGTTCGCCCATGTCGTCCTCGACGTGGAGCCGTTGGACGTCGCCACCGGCTTCGCGTTCCGCTCGGCCGTCGTCGGCGGAAGGGTCCCGCGCGAGTACGTCAGGGCGGTGGAGGCCGGCTGCAGGGACGCCCTGGCCGAGGGCCCCCTCGGTGGTCACCCTGTGACCGGCCTGCGCGTCACGCTGACCGACGGAGCCACCCACTCCAAGGACTCCTCGGAGCTGGCGTTCCCTACGGCGGGCCGCCTCGCGCTGCGTGAGGCCCTGCGCGCCTGCCGGATGGCGCTGCTGGAGCCGGTGGTCGAGGTCGCGGTCACCGTGCCGGAGGACGCCGCGGGCGGAGTGCTCGGCGACCTGGCCGCACGGCGCGGCCGGATCTCGGACACGACGGCGAGGGCCGGCACGGTGGTGATCACCGCGACCGTGCCGCTGGCCGAGGTGTTCGGCTACGCGACGAGGCTGCGCAGCAGGACGCAGGGCCGCGGAACCTTCACCACCCGCCCCGCCGGCTACGCCCCTGCGCCGGACGAGCAGCCGTCCCGATAGAACCCGAGGACGGCCCCGCCCCACCGGGCGGGGCCGTCCTTCCCCCTCGGATTCCCGTGAAGAAGGCGCGGAACCGCCGGGTACATGCCCTGACCCACATCCCTCCCCTACGTACGCCCGAGGGACGACCGACGCGTCCGATCACCGAGAGGTGCCTCGACGCCCCCGAGCGATTCTCGGTGATCTCCGATCGGTACTTCACCGGGGATCACGATCCGGAGGCTGCGGGCGTGGTCTTCGAGTGAGGCGTCGGCGGAGTCCGTGACTCAGGCGCTCCTGCGGATTGTCCAGGTCAGCAACAGGGGGAATACGACTGCCCCTGCGAGCATGCCCACACCGGGGCCGGTGCTGCCGACCGCGAGGCAGACGAGGCCCGACACGGCCAGCACCGACGGCAGTACCAGGGAGGTGAGTCTGAGCTGCCGCTTGAGGACCTGGGCGAGTGCACGCGCCACCTCGTCGGGAGTGGGTTCGTATGTGACCGTGAAGTCCACTGTGCCGCCTTCGTCTGATGGGGGTGTCCATCATCGCGCCGTACACGGGTGGAGGTGGGCATGGAGCCCGCATCGCGCCGGGGGGTGGCCCGCCTCACGGGCGGGCGGACGGCACAGGGCCCAGCGAAGACCAGCTCCGCTCGTCTCCCCAGATGGAGGACGCGTCCACATAGGGACGCAGCAGCACGATGAGCTCCTCGTCGCCCCGTCCGTTGAGCTCGTCCTCCGCTATCTGCCGCGCCGCCCCCGCGAGCAGGTCGGCGACCTGGACCCGGGCGTCCAGACGGGAGTCGACGAGCCTCATCCCGCTCAGCCGGGCCTCGGGCGTGGCGGAGAGGATCTCCTTCAGTTGGGCGATGCGGGCGTCGGTCAGCAGGGTCTGCCGGTCGTGGACGACGGAGACGGGCCGCACGCCCTCACCCCAGTGGACGACGGCCTGGACGATGGCGGGGACCAGCAGGTCGAGCGCGGGAATCATCGCCGGGTCGTCCACAAGGCGCGTCCTGTAGGACTCCATCCTCGGCCTGGCCCGCGAGAGCAGCTCCATGATGTGTCCAGCTCGCCCGCCCGCGCCGTGCAGGCGCAGGGCGTCGACCAGCTCGAAGGCCATGTCGACTGACACGCTCGAACCGCGGCCGTTCCTGGCGCGCAGCAGCTCGTTGAACGTCTCGAGAAAGGCCGTCCACCGCTCGGGTCCGAACGCCTGCTCGCCGTCGCGATAGAGAGCGGCAGCCATGGACGTGCCGTCCTCGAGCAGGTCGACGATCCTCCTCACGACGTGGAAGGTCTTGTCGATGAGGAAAACGTGCGCCTCGCCGTGAAGCGGGCTCGACGAACCGAGCAGCCACTTGAGTGCGTGCCGATGCTTGCTGCGGCGGATGATGCTGGACTTGTACTCCAGAGTCGGAGAAGGCGCCCTGTTCCTGATCTCCTGGATGCACTCCGCCGCCGACTTCTCCGTCAGTCTGAGGCTGGCGTGCGCGAAGACGGTCGTGTTGCCGCCGATGAGCTTCTCGCCCTCGGAGCCGGACTCGTCGCAGGCGATCTCGGTCGGTGCTCGAGTCACGATCCCATTCCCTCGGGAGGGGAGCAGCTGGCTGACAAGTGTCGCAAAGCGCAGCAAGGCCCTCAAGCGGATTACCTGGCACCGGGGTCCGTCAAAATGGGGGCATGAGCGAACAGTGGCACGAGGTGGGGGATCGGGTCTTCGTCAGGCGGCACGAGTCCTATGACCTGAACGTCGGCCTGGTCGTGGGCGACGGTCACTGCCTGGTGCTCGACACCAGGGAGACGGCGCGAAGGGCGAGCGACCTGGTCGCGGCGATCAGGAGGATCACACCCGACCCCTGGACGGTCGTCAACAGCCACGCCCACTTCGACCACTACTTCGGCAACGCGATGTTCGTCCCCGCCGAGATCTGGGCCCACGCGAGGGCCGCCGAGGAGATCGAGAAGGACGGCGAGGCGGTGCGCGACAGGGTGGCGGCGGGCAGGGAGCCTGAGGCCGCCGACGTGGAGATCGTGGCGCCCGACCACACCTTCACCGACAGGGCGACCCTCGACATCGGCGGCAGGCCCGTGCACCTGCGCTACTTCGGCAGGGGGCACACCGACAACGACATCGTCGTGCACGTCCCCGACGCTGGAGTGATCTTCGCGGGCGACCTGGTGGAGGAGGGCGCGCCGCCCGCCTTCGACGACGGCTACCCCCTTGACTGGCCAGGCACGCTGACGGCCATGCTGGCCGACCTGCCCGAGCCGGTGATCGTCCCGGGGCACGGCGCGGTGGTGGACCGCGCCTTCGTGACCACGCAGCTGGGCGAGCTGGCCATGACCGCCGACCTGGCGCGACGCGCGCACGTCGAGGGCCTGCGCGACCTGATCTCGCAGATCCCCTACCCACAGGCGCTCGAACGAGCCTTCCTCCAGCTCGACGAGGTCGGCTGACGCGGTTGCCATGAGGGTCGGCGAGCTTCACCCCAGATGTGCGGTTCCTACCGGCCCTCGTGCAGGACGGTCGTGGCGCTGGGCCGTACCGCTGGCCAACAGATAGGCGACGAGGGAGGCCTTCCGCAGGGGGCTGGCCTCCCTTCGCCTGCCGCCCTCTACGCCAGCCTGATCACGCCCTTCGAGACCCTGATCCTCCTGCGGGCCAGCGCCCGCTTGGCGGGTCCGTTGACCACCGCGCCCGTCGTGATGCTGAACTTGCTGCCGTGGCAGGGACAGTTGATCGTGCCGCCGCTGACGCTCGCCACCGTGCACCCCTGATGCGTGCAGACGGCGCTGAACGCCCTGAACGTGCCCTTGGTCGGCTGGGTCACCACGTATTTGCCCCTCAGGATCTTCCCGCCTCCGACGGGGATCGTCCTGGTCTTGCTCAGGACCGGTCCCGCCGCCGCCTCCGCGGGACTGGCCCACAGGAACAACGCTCCCGCTCCCGTGACGCCACCTCTGATGATCAGTGCCCGACGTGTGATCATGCTGGCCTCCTCACAGTGGCTTCACGTATGCGGGAGCCGTCCGGTTCATCGGGAACCTCGCGACGAGCCCCCCGTCCTGTACGGCCAGCGTCCCGCCGTGCAGGGTCGCGATGTCCCTGGCGATCGGCAGGCCGAGGCCGACGCCGCCGCCGTCCCTCGCCCTCGCCTCGTCCAGCCTGGTGAAGCGGTCGAAGACCGCCTCCCTGTGCTCGTGAGGGATCCCCGGCCCGTCGTCGAGCACCTCGAGGACGGCCTCGCCGTCCTTCTCGTACACGCGGACCTCGACGGTGGTGGCGGCGTGCCGTACGGCGTTGTCCACGAGGTTGACGACCAGGCGGGAGAGGTGACCGCGCGAGCCGTTGATCACCACGTCGGGGCTGATGTCCATCACCACGGACTTGCCCGGCCGCGCCGACTCCTCGGCCGCGACCTGGCCGAGGTCGAGCTCCTCTGTCCTGAGCGGCTCGCCCGCGTCGAGTCTGGCCAGCAGGAGCAGGTCGCCCGCGAGCGCCTGGAGGCGCGCGAGGTCGGCGAGCGCCTCGGTGGTGTCCTCCGTGGGAGGGGCCAGCTCCAGCCTCGCCCTGAGCGTCGCGATCGGGCTGCGCAGCTCGTGCGCGGCGTCGGCGACGAACCTCTTGTGCCGCTCGACCGCCGTCTCCAGCCGGTCGAGCGTGCCGTTCACGGTGGTGGCCAGCTTGGCGATCTCGTCGCCCGAGTCGGGGACGGGCACGCGCTGGTGCAGGTCGCGGGCGGTGATGTCGGCCACCTTGGTCCTGATGGCCGCCACGGGGGCCAGTGCCCTGCCGACGGAGAACCACGTCATCCCTGCCACCACCGCGAGCAGGAGGGGCACGCCCGGCAGCAGGAGGCCGTTCAACGTGGCGAGCGCCTCCTCGGCCCCCGCCAGCGAGGCGCGGCCCCACACGGTGATCGTGCCCGACTTCGTGGCGACGTCCATGGTGGCCACCGCGAAGTCGTCGGTCGTCTGCCAGGGGATCGCGGTGCGCGTGGTGGCCGCGTTGACAAGCTGAACATCGGGGTCCGTGGCGACCGTGGTGAGCATGGCCTGCTGCGCGGGCACCGCCTCGACGGCCATCGGCACCGCCGAGACCACCTTCCTGGCCGCCTCGGCGTTCGCGCTGCGTTCCAGGCTGCCCTTGAGCGACGAGACCAGGACCGCCGCCGCGATGCCGAGCGCGACGGCCACGACGATCGTGGCCGCGATCGTGGCGCGAAGCCGTACGTTCATGCCGCCTCCAGCCGGTAGCCCGCGCCGCGTACGGTCACCAGCGTCGTCCTGCCGAACGGCAGGTCGATCTTGCGACGCAGCGCGCTGATGTACACCTCGACGATGTTGGGGTCGCCCTCGTAGCTGAAGTCCCATGCCTGCGCGAGCAGCTCGCTCTTGGAGACCACCTCGCCGGGCCTGCGGGCCAGGCCGTGCAGGACCGCGAACTCCTTGGGGGTCAGCGCGATCTCCGTCTCGCCCCTGCGGCAGCGCAGTCCGGCCGGGTCGATGGTGAGGTCGCCGACCGTGAGCGACACGGGGCGCTCCTTGCCTCCTCGCCTGACCAGCGCGCGCAGCCTGGCCAGCAGCACGACGTAGGAGAACGGCTTGGCCAGGTAGTCGTCGGCGCCGTTGTCGAGAGCCTCCGCCTCGTCGTAGACGCCGTCCTTGGCGGTCAGCATCATGATGGGCGTCCAGTTGCCCGCCTCGCGGAGCTTCGAGCAGATCGCGTAGCCGTTCAGCCTGGGCAGCATGACGTCGAGGACGATCACGTCGTAGTCGTTCTCCTTGGCCATCCACAGCCCGTCACGGCCGTCGTAGGCGACGTCGACGGCGAAGCCCTCGCCGGTCAGGCCGCCCTTGACCAGGTCGGCCAGCCTCTTCTCGTCTTCGACCAGTAGCACTCGCACGTCCATCAGGGTGCCTCACGCCACCTAAAGCCAACCTGAAGATCGTTTCGGGCGCCTTCAGGGTGCCTTCAGGTTCGGAGCGCCAGGCTGCGAGCGTTCCTTCCCGAACAAAGGAGATGACATTGTTCAAGCGACGTATCGCCGCTCTGGGCGCCGTGACCGCCCTTCTGCTCGCCGGTGGCCTGGTGGGCTCGGCCAACGCCTCCGACGAGCCGCCCGTCAAGGCGGGCACCTGCGTGACCAGCGACGGCAAGACCTTCGACTTCACCCAGGCGGTGCCCGCGCACAAGATCGAGGGCAGCGCGGTCGCGATCAAGGTGGACGACGCCGGGGTCGAGACGACCAGGCCCGAGGGCGTCGAGAGCGTGGAGCGCTGGAGCGAGACCACCGACGCCGTCGCCGCCGTGCCGGCGCAGCCCGCCAAGCCGAACGCCGAGGGCGGCGGCGAGAACATCCCGACCGTCGTCAGCGTGGCTCCGGCCCCAGGCGAGCCCTCCGCCCACGCCCCCGGCGACAAGGAGCTCGCCACGGCCGTCACCATCACCTGCACCGCCGCCAAGTAGCCGCACAGGGCACGGGGGTCCAGTACGGCAGGCTTCAGGTGAAGGACGGGTGCGGGCCGAGCGCCCAGTACTCGAAGAGCCCGTGGCCGACCTGCCCGTCATACTCGAAGCGTCCGACCGCGTCCACCATGCCCCACATCCGGTCGGCGTCCTCGGGCAAGGTGTAGGTCACCCCCTCGACCACGGGCTCGCTCCCCTGGTACATCCCGTGCTTCCAGCCGGGCTCCAGGCCGTACCCGGTGCCGACCATGAGGTGGACGGGCAGGATCGGCGTGCAGCGCACCTCGATCTTCCCGATGGTGATGGTGGCCTCGACGACGTCGCGGGTGCCGGGGGCGTAGACGGGGTGGTACTCAGGACGGCCGAGATACTCCTCCTCCCTGCCGTCCGACCACACCCTGACGGCTTCCTCCAGCACCCTGCGCCCCTTCTCGTCCTCCTGGACGATGCAGAGGATGGCGTGGTCCTCGAACTGCATGGGGGCGTAGAGCCAGTAGAAGGTGCCGGGGTTCTTCACCTGGATGCCGGGGGGTTCGGGCTCGCCGACCGGCCGGATGCCCCATGAGCGGTCCCTGGTTCCCATCCAGGTGTCGACGGGGATGGTCCGGGAGTCGAGGACGATGCTGCCCGACCAGTTGCCCGTCTGGGCCATCCGCACGGAGTCGAAGATCACGCGCTCCTGCCAGCGGACGAAGTGCCGAGGCTCGAGCGTCGCCGGGATCGCGCCCGTCCAGGTCAGGTCGAAGGAGAGGCCATGCTCGTTCGGTTCGAGCACGACCCTGAGCCGTTTGAGCCCTTCGAGGACCTCGATCCTGAACGGGCCGACCCCGGTGTCCATGCGGTCGAGTCCGAGCTCGCGCGAAGCTCGGACGACCCGGTGCACATGTGCGTGCCGTACGACGGCGAAGGCGTCGGTGACGCCCAGATTGGGGTACTGCCCCATGCCGACGATGAGCATGAGCTCGTCGGAGCCAGGGTGGCAGTTGAAGTAGTAGCGATCGTAGAAGTTGCGATCTGACGTAGCGACATGCCGCATGACCTCGGGGGCCTGGTGGATCGGTAGGTCGTCCAGCGGTGACAGGGTCATGCGCTGGTTGTAGCAAGCGCTTGGTTAAAGGTCAACGCGGCCGTGCCTCGGGCACGGCCGCGTTGAACCGTCAGGACATCTTCTTGGCGGCCTGGTCGACCTTTTCGGCCGCCTGCTCCGCGTTCGACGAGACCTTGTCCGTTGTCTGGTCGGCTCGTTCACTGACCCAGCGAGAGGCGTCAGAGGCGGAGTCCTTCATGTGGTCGGTCCACTGCTGGGCATTGCGCCGATAGAACATGTATCCGGCCGCGCCCAGCGCGAGGCCGGTGACAAGGACGAGCGTCGGCCACCGGCGGGACTTCGCCGGTGTCGGGTCGATCCTGCTCGCCGCCTGGGTCAGCAACGCGCTGACCGCAGGGGCGATCTGATCCTCGACCCTGTGTGCGGCGCCCTCCAGTTTGGGAGCCGCCCAGTAACGGGCGTCCTCGATCCGGTGCGCGGCCGCCACCTTGGCCTGGTCCGCCACCGGCACGAGCCGATCTCCGGCTCGCATAGCCTGGGCCTTCATTCGGCCCATCACCGTCGCGGGCATTTCGACCACGATGCGGCGCTTTCTGAGTGTCAGGGACACGTCAACCTCCCCAGTCGTTTGGGGCCCCGCAGCGTGACCTTCCCGGTACAAGGCGGCTCAATCATGACGAGCCGTGGGAGGATGCTTGAACGGCCCCATCGGCCGTGACATCCAAACCATCACAGAACAACCCTGTGCACAGAGGGGGGCAGCTGTCTCGTGGCTGAGAAGCTGATCGCGAACATGCAGACCAACTATGGTCTGATCAAGATCGAACTCTTCCCGAACAAGGCGCCGAAGACGGTCCGTAACTTCGTGGAGCTCGCCGAGGGCACCAAGGAGTGGACGCACCCGGGCACCGGTGAGAAGAGCACCGATCGCTACTACGACGGCACCATCTTCCACCGCGTCATCTCCGGATTCATGATCCAGGGTGGCGACCCGCTCGGCCAGGGCATCGGCGGCCCCGGTTACGAGTTCGACGACGAGATCCACCCCGAGCTGGTCTTCAACAAGCCCTACCTGCTCGCCATGGCCAACGCGGGCATCCGCTTCGGCAAGGGCACCAACGGGTCGCAGTTCTTCATCACCGTGGGGCCGCAGCCGCACCTGAACCGCAAGCACTCGATCTTCGGTGAGGTCATCGAGGGCCAGGACGTCGTCGACACTATCGCCAGGGTGGAGACCGGTCGCAACGACCGCCCCGCCAAGGACGTCGTCATCGAGTCGCTGACGATCGACCGCGTCGAGGCCTGACGCGCGGGCGGGCCCGCTCGCCGCAGGAGAAACGTGCCCGACGGACCACCAGCACGATTTGGGTCCAGCGGGCACGTTTCTCATGAGTAGGCTGGCGGTCAGTGGACGAGAAAGGCTCCTCATGACCAGCCAGCCGCCCAGCCCTCCTTCGCAGCCCGCGGAGCAGGTCCCGACGTGCTACCGCCATCCGGGCCGTGAGACGTGGGTCCGCTGCCAACGCTGCGACCGGCCCATCTGCCCCGACTGCATGCGCGACGCCGCGGTGGGCTTCCAGTGCCCCGAGTGCGTGGCCGAGGGCAACAAGACGGTACGGCACGCCCAGTCGGTCTTCGGCGGTGCCGTGGTCAGCACGCCGTACGTGACGTGGGCGGTTCTCGGCATCAACCTGCTCGCCTTCGCCCTGCAGTGGCTCACAGGACAGCAGATCACCACCGACTTCGGCATGTGGGTCGCCGGCGTGGCGATCAACGACCAGTACTACCGGATGATCACCGCGGCGTTCCTGCACGGCAGCGTCTTCCACATCCTGTTCAACAGCTACGCGCTCTACCTGGTGGGGCCGCAGCTCGAACGCGCCTTCGGGCACGTGAAGTTCACCGCCCTCTACCTGCTCAGCGCGCTGGGCGGCTCGGTGCTCGGCTACTGGTTCGACGACCCGCGCACGCTGACGGTGGGAGCGTCCGGCGCCATCTTCGGCCTGTTCGCCGCGATCTTCGTCGTGGGCAGGCGGCTCAGGTTCGACGTGCGCGGCGTGGCCGTCCTCATCGTCATCAACCTGGTGATCACGTTCGTCTTCCCCGGGATCAGCTGGACCGGTCACATCGGCGGCCTGATCACCGGCGCGGTGCTCGCCGCGGCGATGGCTTACGCCCCCAGAAGCCACCGCGTCCTGTTCCAGACACTGGCGCTCCTGGGGGTCTTTCTGGCGCTCGTCGCCCTGGTCGTGATCAGGACAGGAGTGCTGCTCTCCTGACTTTCCCCAGGCTGTGGAAAACCTGTGGAAAGAACTAACGCCAGCGGGTGGAAAGCACCACACCGAAGATGATGAAAACGAACCCGATGAGCAGGTTCCAGTTGGCGAGCGTCCCGAACAGGGGCGCTTGTGGGGCCACATAGTAGATCGCGATCCACAGGATCCCGATGATCCACGACACGACCATGGTCGGTGCCAGCCACCTCGGGCTGAGCTTGACCTCTTGCGACTTCTGCGGCGGCGTGTAAACCGCCTTCTTGCGTGTCTTCGGCTTGGGCACTGGATAACTCCTGCTGGCGGCCTGGGCCATCCGGACATTCCCCAGGCTCTATCGTGTGCCCAGGATAGTCGCCACGCGCGGAACATGGCGATCCCCGACATCCGCGAGCCCGCTGAATACGCTGACCAGCGTGAGGGCGCTGCTGAGGACGGCCGGTGAACTGACCATCACCGCGGGTCTGGTCATGCTCCTGTTCTGCGGCTACCTGCTCTGGGGCACCGGCGCCTACACTCAGCGCCAGCAGCTCCTGCTGCAGAGCCAACTCGCCGAGGAGCGGGGCGACACGCAGGCGAAGTTGGGCAGGATCGCGCTCGGCAAGGCCGTCGCGCTGCTGCGGATCCCCAGGCTGGGCAAGGACTGGCAGTACGCCGTGGTCGAGGGCGTCGACGCCGAGCACCTGAAGAAGGGGCCTGGCCACTATCCGGGCTCGGCCGCGGCGGGAAGGGTCGGCAACTTCGTCCTGTCGGGTCACCGCACCACCTACGCGGCGCCTTTCAACCGCATCGACGAGCTGAGGCGCGGCGACGAGATCGTCGTGGACGCCCGTGAGGCCCGCTACACCTACCGCGTCACCTCGCAGGACATCGTGCAGCCCGAGGACGTCGAGGTCCTCGCCGCGGTGCCGGGCAAGCCCGACATCACCCCCGTCAGGGCGATGATCACGCTCATCAGCTGCCATCCCGAGTACTCGGCCGCCCAGCGGCTCATCGTGTACGGCGTGCTCAAGGGCACAGAGGCGAGAAAGGTCTGACGTGTACGGCTGGATCTGGCGTCATCTGCCCGGCTCTTTCGCGGTGCGGCTGCTCACCGCCCTCGTCCTGGTGGCCGGAGCGGGAACCGTACTCTGGTATGCGGTGTTTCCACTACTAGAGCCCGCTGTGACGCTGGATGAGGTGACTGTCCGCAAATGATCCTTGTGGTGGACAACCACGACAGCTTCGTCCACAACATCGTGCAGTACCTGCGCGAGCTGGGCGCGCTGTGCGACGTCCTGCCGCGAGACGTGGTGGCGGTCGAGGACGTCGACCGCTACGACGGCGTGCTGGTCAGCCCCGGCCCCGGCACACCCGAGGCCGCGGGCGTCAGCGTCCCCCTGGTGCGGTACGCGGCCGAGCGCGGCACACCGCTGCTCGGCGTCTGCCTCGGACACCAGGCGATCGCCGTGGCGTACGGCGCGGCGGTCTCCAGGGCGCCCGAGCTCATGCACGGAAGGACGAGTGCGGTCACGCACGACGGCAGAGGGGTCTTCGAGGGGCTGCCGTCGCCTGTGACGATGACGCGCTACCACTCGCTCGCCGTACGGCCTGAGACGGTGCCTGAGGAGCTCGAGGTGAGCGCTCGGACGGCGGAGGGGGTCATCATGGGCCTCAGACACCGCTCGGCGCCGATCGAGGGGGTCCAGTTCCACCCGGAGTCGGTGCTGTCGGAGCACGGGCACTGGCTGCTCGGCAACTGGCTCAAGTCGATCCTGTAACACCGCGGGCCTCCGGAACGACTACTCAATGAACGTCCCCGCCATTGCCCCCGAGTGGCGGGGACGTTTCCATGCGACGTTCCGGAGCGAGATCTGCCCTCGAGTGGTGGGGGTAGCCGGTTCGGTTTCCCGGGTGAACGTCCCCGGCGTCCGATCCGCCCCCGAGTGGCGGGGACGTTTCCATGCGACGTCCGGACGTTCCGGCGTCCGATCCGCCCCCGAGTGGCGGGGCGCTTGGCGCGAGTCTTCGGTGACAAGGCAGCGGCCCTCTCCCGAGGTGGGAGAGGCCCGCTGTCAGGTCAGGGTCACGGGCCGAGGTCTGGGGGCTCGCCCGTGTCGTCCCCAGGATCCTCCGTCGCGTCATCGGTCGGGATGTCCGTCGGCTCCTCGGTCGGCGTGAACGTCGGCTCCTCGGTCGGCTGGACCTCAGGACCCGTGGAGACCACGATCGTGACCGTCGTCCTCTGGTTCAGGTTCGTCCCCGCCTCGGGGCTCTGGGCGATGACCGTGCCAGGCGGCTGATCGTTGGCCTGCGGGACGACCTTCACCTTGAAGTTCTCGGCCTTGAGGGTCCGCTCGGCGTCCTCCTGCGTCTGGCCGACCACGCTGGGCACCGGCACCTGCGCCTTGGGCACGTAGAGCTTGACCGAGGTGCCCTCCGGCACCGAATCGCCCGACTTGGGCTTGGTGTCGAAGACCTTGTCCTGCTCCCTGGAGGAGACCGCAGGGGTGACCACACCCTCGAGCCCGACCGCCTCCAGCGCCGCGCGCGCGTCCTCAGGAGACATGCCGATCAGGCCGTCGGGCACCTTGACCTTCTCGACGCCCAGAGAGATCTTGAGCGTGACCGTGGCGCCCTCGTCCACCTTGGTGCCGGCCTGCGGGTCGGAGCTGATGACCACGCCCTTCTCGACCTCGGCGCTGTGCTCCTCGGTGATCGCCGGCTTCAGCTTGAGGCTGACGAGCTTGGCCTCGGCGTCCTTCTGGGTCTGCGTCGCCAGCGGCGGCACCGTGATCTGCGTCGCGGTGGGCGTGCCCTCGGAGGCGAGGAACTGGTAGCCCACGAAGATGAACGCGCCGATGATCAGCAGCGGGATCAGGACCCACGCCGCGGTCTTCACCGCGGTGTTCCCGCCGCCGCCACCGGCTGCCGCGCGCCGCCTGCCCGCACGGGTGGGCGGCTCGCCCTCGCCGTACTCGTAGGGGGGGATCGCGCTGGTGCGCTGCGTGGCGTGGCCCGCGCCCTGGGTGGCGGCCATGGTGCGGGTGCCCGAGCCGTAGTTGTTGGACAGCGTCATCGTCTGCGCTTCGACCGGCATGCCGGACATCGCACGCTGTATGTCGGCGCGCATCTCGCCCGCGCCCTGGTAGCGGTGCGCGGGGTCCTTGGCCATCGCCTTCAGCACGATGGCGTCGGCCCACTTGGGGATCTCGGGGTCGATCTGCGACGGCGGGATGGGCTCCTCGCGCACGTGCTGGTAGGCGATCGCGACGGGAGAGTCACCGGTGAACGGCGGCTGCCCCGTCAGCAGCTCGTACAGCACGCAGCCGGTGGAGTAGATGTCGCTGCGGGCGTCGACCCGCTCGCCCCGAGCCTGCTCGGGGGAGAGGTACTGCGCTGTCCCTATCACCTGCGCGGTCTGCGTCATCGTGGCGGCGGAGTCGGCCATCGCGCGGGCGATGCCGAAGTCCATGACCTTGACGTCGCCGTTACGGGTGATCATCACGTTGGCCGGCTTGATGTCGCGGTGCACGATGCCGCCGCGGTGGCTGTAGTCGAGCGCCCTCAGGATGCCGTCGACCAGCTCGACCGCGCGCTCGGGCAGCAGCCGTCTGTCGGCCCTGAGCAGGTCGCGCAGCGTGCGTCCGTCGACGTACTCCATCACGATGTACGGCACGGGCGCGCCTTCGGAGGTGTCCTCGCCGGTGTCGTAGACCGCGACGACCGCAGGGTGGTTCAGCGACGCCGCGGACTGGGCCTCGCGGCGGAAACGGGCCTGGAAGGTGTGGTCGCGCGCGAGATCGGCCCGGAGCGTCTTGATCGCCACGATGCGGTCCAGCCGGATGTCTCGGGCGCGATACACCTCGGCCATGCCGCCACGCCCGACGACGCCGTCGAGCTCGTAGCGACCTCCGAGTCGCCGAGGCTGAGTCATTTCCTGCACTGTCCCTTACCGTTCATCTTGGGTACCGGCCGGCTCGCAGGCCGCCAGTGTCCATCATCGACCCCGCGACGCATCACGTCTCCTCGTTCGGCGGGATGGTTTCACCCGGGTCTGGGGAGCCACTTGATGTCACTGTTGGCGTCGGGGTGGGGGTTGGCGTTGGTGTGGGCGTCGGGGTCGGGGTCGGGGTCGGCTTCGGCGTCTTGGTCGGCCGCTGCGTGGGAGTGGCCGACGTGCTTACCGTAGCTGACCGTGAGGGTACCGGCCGTGACGTCTTAGGTGGAACCGTCGCGGGCCGTCGGGGTGGCGTCTTGGTCCTGCTCGGCTTCACGGTAGGACGCGTTTCCGCCGTTTTTGTGGGCTGTATCACGTTGGGCGTTTCGTTGGTGCTGAAATTGGCGATAGTGAACGTCCCAAGCCCCACGGCCGCCGCGGCTCCCGCCGTCGCGACCAGCACGATGGTGCGCCGTCGCCGGGGGCGCGGCGTCTCGGCGGCGGTCTCGGCCGCCCACGGCTCGGGATCGGTCGGCACCGGCCTGGGGTCGGTGGCGGCTCCGCCGTACGGCGGCTCGGTGGGCGGGTCGTACGGCGGGTTGACGCCTGCCCTGCCGGGGGGGTGGGTGCCGGGGGCGTACGGGGGGTTGGTGCCCGCGCCGCCGTACGGAGGGTTGACCCGGAATCCCGCGGGGTCGGTGAGCATCGACAGTTCGGTGCCGAGGTCGTCGGCGCCCAGCACCGACTGGCGCAGCACGAACGCCCTGTCGGCCAGCTCGCGCGCGCTCGCGGGCCGCATGGAGGGCTCCTTGGCGAGCAGCGCCATGACCAGCCCGCGCACCGGGGCGGGGATCGACTCGGGCAGCGGCGGCGGCGGCGCGCTGAGGTGCTGGAGCGCGATCGCCACCTGGCTGTCGGCGTGGAACGGCGTGGTGCCCGTCAGGCACTCGTAGGCCACCACGCCCAGGGAGTAGAGGTCGGTGGAGGGCGTCAGCGCCAGGCCCTGCGCCTGCTCGGGGCTGACGTACTGGGCGGTGCCGAGCACGGTGCCCGTCTGTGTGACGGGCGCGGCCTCCATGGAGCGGGCGATGCCGAAGTCCGTCACCTTGATCGTGCCCTCGCGGGTGACGAGCAGGTTGCCCGGCTTGATGTCGCGGTGGATGATGCCCGCCGAGTGCGCGGCCTGCAGCGCCTTGGCGGTCTGGTGGATCACGTCGAGCGCCACCTCGGGGCCCAGCGCTCCGTTGCGGGCGAGAATCGCCGACAGCGGCTCGCCGGGTACCAGCTCCATCACCAGATAGGCGAGGTCGCTCTGCTCGCCGTAGTCGAAGACCTGGGCGATGCCGGGGTCGGACAGCCCCGCGGTGATGCGCGCCTCGTTGCGGAAGCGGGCGAGGAAGCTCGGATCGGCGGCCACGCCGCCCCGCATGATCTTGACGGCGACCTCGCGGCCGAGCAGTTCGTCCCTCGCCCGCCAGACCTCGCCCATGCCACCGGCGGCGATGCGCGACACCAGGAGGTAGCGCTCGCCGAGCCTGCGGCTGGGAGAGGTCACTTGTTGAGCACCGCCTCCATCACGGCCTTCGCGATCGGGGCCGCGGTCTGGCCACCGGAGGCGTCGGTGCCGGCGCTGCCGGACTCGACGATGACCGCGACAGCGACCTGCGGGTCCTGGGCGGGGGCGAAGGAGATGAACCAGGCGTGCGGCGCCTTGCCCTGGACGGTCTGCGCGGTGCCCGTCTTGCCGCCGACCTCGACGCCGGAGATCTGGGCGCGGCTAGCGGTGCCGTTGTTGACGACGCTGACCATCATCTGCCTGAGCTTGGCAGCGGTCTCGGAGCTGACGGCCTCGGAGAGCTCCTCGGGCTCGGCTTCCTCGATGGTGTCGTTCTTCGCGTCGGTGATCTTCTGCACCAGATAGGGCTTCATGACCTTGCCGTCGTTGGCGATGCCGGCGGCGATCATGGCCATCTGGAGCGGCGTCATCTGGTTGCTGCGCTGGCCGATGGAGGCCTGCGCGAGCGCCGCCTGGTCCTCCTTGGGGCCGACGTCGCTCCCGGACACGCTCATGGGGATGGCCAGGGGCTTGCCGACGCCGAACTTCGCCGCCTGCTCGGCCATCCGGTCGTAGCCGAGGTCCATGCCGATCTTGCCGAACGGCGTGTTGCACGAGCGCTCGAGCGCGTAGACCAGCGGCACCTGGCCGCCACCGCAGGCCGCGCCGCCCGAGTTGGGCAGGTCGGCGGTGGTGTTGGGCAGGTCGAGCACCTGGGGGGCGGGGACGATCGTCTGCCCGTCGCGGCTGGTGTCATCCTCGAGGAAGGCCGCCGCGGTCAGCACCTTGTAGGTGGAGCCGGGCGGATAGGTGCGGTTGATCGCCCTGTTGACCAGCGGACCGTTGGTCTTGTCCTTGTCGAGCTTGTTGTAGGCGCCGAACACCGTCGGCTTGTCGGTGCCGGACAGCACGTTCGGGTCGTAGGTGGGCAGCGAGACCATGGTCAGGATCGCCCCGGTCTTCGGGTTGAGGGCGACGACCGCGCCCCTCTTGCCGCTGGCCGACAGCGCCTCGTGGGCGGCCTTCTGCGCCCTGGCATTGATCGTCACCTCGACGTTGGCGCCGCGGGTCGGCTCGCCGGTGAACAGGTCGATGCCCCTGCGCAGCAGCAGGTCGGGGTGGGTCGAGTCGAGGTAGCGGTTCTCGCTGTTCTCGATCGCCGACTGGCTCTCCGGCGAGAAGAACCCTGTGACATGCGCGAAGACCTTGCCGTCGGGATAGTTCCGTACGAAACGGAAGTCGCCCTTCTTCTTCTCCACCGACTGGGCCAGGATCGTGCCACCGGCCGTGATACGTCCGCGCTGCACGTCGTAGCGATCGTAGTAGTTGCGGATGTTTCTGGCGTCGGAGCGCAACTCCTCGGCCTTCAGGGCCTGCAGGTAGTTCACATTCAGCATGAGAAGGCCGAACATGACGAGACAGGCCACCGCCGCGCGCTTGAGAGTGCCGTTCATCGCTGGAACACCTGCGTCAGTCCTTCGTCCTGGATCGCCTGGGGCGGGGGGCGTCGGGCGGCATCAGACATGCGTACCAGCAGGGCGATAAGGATCCAGTTAGCGAGCAGCGCCGAACCACCCTGTGACATGAACGGCGTGACCAGGCCGGTCAACGGGATCAGATTCGTCACGCCGCCGACGATGATGAAGAGCTGCCAGGCGAGCACGAACGACAGGCCGCCCGCCAGGAGCTTGGAGAACGGGTCGCGGGCCGCGATCGAGGTGCGCAGCCCGCGCTCCACGATCAGCGCGTAGATCAGCAGCAGCGCCATCAGGCCGGTGAGGCCCAGTTCCTCGCCGACCGCGGCGAAGATGAAGTCGGAGTAGGCCAGCGGGATCTTCTGGGGGTAACCCTGACCGAGCCCGGTGCCCAGGATGCCACCCGCGCCCATGCCGAACATCCCCTGCATGAGCTGGTAGCTGCCGCCCACCTCGCGGTCGTAGAACTCGGGGGCGCTCGGATTGAGCCACACCTCGAAGCGGTCACCGACGTGGTCGAAGAGCTGCCCCGCGATGAATGCGCCACCGACGAACAGCAGGATCCCGATCAGCACCCATGAGGTCCGCTGGGTGGCGATGTAGAGCATCACGATGAAGCCGCCGAACAGCAGCAGCGAGGAGCCCAGGTCGCGCTGGAGCACCAGAACGCCGATGGCGACCACCCAGGTGATGATCACCGGACCGAGGTCCCTGGCGCGTGGCAGGTCGATGAAGAGCAGCCGCCGCCCGGCCAGCGCCAGGACGTCGCGCTTGGCCACCAGGTAACCGGCGAAGAAGACGACGAGAGCGATCTTGGCGAACTCTGACGGCTGGATCGAGAAGCCGAAGATGCTGATCCAGATCCGCGCGCCGAAGAACTCGCGGCCGAGGCCGGGGATGAGCGGGGACAGCAGCAGGATCAGGCCGATGAAGCCCGCGGTGTAGGTGAGGCGTTGCAGGGCGCGGTGGTCGCGCAGCACGATCAGCGTCACCGTGAAGAGCACCACGCCGACACCGGTCATGACGATCTGGTTGGTGGCCGACGCCTCCTCCTGGCCCCCTACCTCCAGGCGGTAGATCATCACCAGGCCGAGCCCGTTGACCAGCGTCACCAGCGGCAGGATGAGCGGGTCCGCCCATGGGGCGAACTTGGCCAGCACCAGGTAGGCGATCAGCATGAGGCCGCCCAGGCTCAGGCCGTACGTCAGCATGCCCGAAGGGATGGCGCCGTCGACGGCCAGACCGACGTTGGCGTAGGCCGCCATGACGATCGCCACGGCGCCGGCCAGCATGAACAGCTGCGCCGCGCGACGCTTGGCCGGCATGGGGACGGGGGTCGCGACCACTTCGCTCACCTACTGAGACCTCGTCTTGCTCGGGGACGGGGAAGGGGAGGGGGTGGCCGAGGCGTCCGTCTCGGTGGCGTCGAACTTCAAGCTGTTGATCTTCGTGATGCCCTCGGTCTCGTCGGCCACCTTGATGCCGTCCTTGACCATGGCCTGGTCGGGCGCCGACAGGTCGGCGACCTTGCGACCGGTCTCCTTGGCGACCTCGAAGAACTGGAGCGGCCCCACCTCCTGCTGCAAGCCCCTGAAAACGACCACTTCGCCGTCCCTAGCTCCGACGAAGTACTGGTCCTGAACCCACTGCCAGCCGAAGTAGCCGCCGATTCCGGCAGCCACCCCGGCCACTGCCAGCACGGAGACCAGCACGGGCCACACGCGACGACGCTTGCTGCGACGGCCCGACGCCTCGGCGTCCTGGTAGTCGTCATCGTCGTCGGCGAACACCGGCTGGGGAGCGGTCACCGCGCTTACTCGCCCCGCCGGCTCACCCGGGGAGCTGGAACGCGAGCGGCTCATTCCCGCCGCGCCGACCACGGCGGCCTCGGTGGGGACCGGGAGACCGTCGGTGACGTCGACCACGTCGGCGAGCACGCACGTGATGTTGTCGGGGCCACCGCCCCTGTTGGCCAGGTCGATGAGCTGGCGGACGACCTCTTCGGGGTCGTCGACGTTGGTGAGCGTCGCGTGCAGTGTCTCGGCGCTCACCACCCCCGACAACCCGTCGGAGCAGAGGAGGTAGCGGTCGCCGAGCTGGGCCTCGCGCAGCGTGAGGTCGGGGTCGACCTCGCCGCTGCCGTCGAGCGCTCGCAGGAGGATCGACCGCTGGGGGTGCGTCGCCGCTTCCTCCGGGGTGATCCGCCCGTCGTCCACGAGCTGCTGGACGAGCGTGTGGTCGTGGGTGATCTGGTAGAGCTCCCCGCGTCTGAGCAGGTAGGCGCGCGAGTCGCCGACGTGCACCAGTGCGACCTGGGTGCCGTTCCAGAGCATGGCGGTGAGAGTGGTGCCCATGCCCTTGAGGCTGGGATCCCGCCCGACCATCTCGTGCAGTTTGCGGTTGGCGTCGCGCACTGCCGCCTCGATGGCGTTGAGCAGGTCACCCCCCTGGTGGCTCTCTTCGAGAGAGGCCATTGCGGCGATGGCGACGGAGCTCGCCACCTCGCCGTGTGCGTGCCCGCCCATGCCGTCGGCGACGGCGAGCAGGCGCCCGCTAGCGTACGCCGAGTCCTCGTTTCCTTCGCGGAGGAGGCCGACGTCCGAGCGGGCGGCGTAGCGGAGTGCGATGGTCATTTGCGCAATTCAATGACTGTCTTGCCGACGCGGATCGGAACACCGAGCGGCACCGGGGTCGGGCGGGTGACTTTTGAGCGGTCGAGGTACGTGCCGTTGGTGGAGCCAAGATCTTCCACGATCCACTGACCGTCCTGGGGGAAGAGTCGGGCATGCCGGCTGGAAGCGTAGTCGTCGGTCACGACCAGCGTGGCGTCGTTCGCCCTGCCGATGGTGATGGGCGTCTCCGAGAGATTGATGATGGTGCCCTGCAGGGGGCCGCCCGTGACGACCAGCTGGCGCGGCTCCCCCTTCTTACTCTTGGGTTTTGCCGCTGGTTTCGCGGGCTTTGCCGGCTTGCCTCTGGTCGCCGGAGAAGTGCGCGAACCGAACAGGTCGGTCCGGATCACCCCGACTGCGGCAATGACAAAGAACCACAGCACCGCCAGGAAGGCGAGCCGGATCAGCAGCAGCGTGAGCTCGGACATGGACCGTTTGTCTACCCCTAATCGCGCCGGAACACCAGAGTCGTGCGCCCCAGGGTGACACGAGTGCCGTTCTGGAGCTCGATCCTGCGTACCGGCTGGCCGTTGACGAAGGTGCCGTTCGTGGAGCCCAGGTCGACGAGCACGACCTGAGGGCCCTCGACCCGCAGCTCCGCATGGTGTCGGGAAACGCCTGGATCGACAAGACGAAGATCGCAGTCGGTGCCCCTCCCGAGCAAGGTCACCGGAGTGGTGAGCTCGTAGGAGCGGTCGCCCTGCGGGTCGTCCTGTGTGGAGACGAGCAGCCTGGGCCTGCCGCCGAACGCGCCAGGCCTGGAGGCAGGCAGGTCGCTCTTGGGCTGGCGGATCTCGTCCTGCTCGACCGTCGCACCCCTGATGACGCCCGAACGGATGCGGAACAGGCCCACCGCCAGGTCGGTGGCCGTCTCGAAGCGGACCCGGACCGGTCCCACGAAGGAGTAGCCCTGCTCCTTGGCGTACTCCCTGGCGAGGTTGGCCAGCTCGTGGCTGATGCTGTCGGCGTAGACCTCGAGCCGCTCGGCGTCGGTCGTCGACAGCTCCACCACGAAGTCGTTGGGTACGAGCGTCCGGCCCTGAGCCACGATGGCGGCCCGCTCGTCCATCTCTCGCTGCACCGCGCTGGCGACCTCGACCGGCTGAAGGTCAGATTTGAACGCCCGCGCAAAGGCCCCCTCAACCAAGCCTTCGAGCCTTCGCTCGAAGCGCTGAAGGACTCCCACCGGGTACCTCCCTTCCTCCGTGCATATCGTCGCGGCCGCTGGGGTGCCCGTGGCTCCTGAGTCGCTCTCTTGCACCCAGCTCTTCTCTCCGCGTCTTGATGCGATCGTATCCGGGTTCGGTACCAGCGTCTGATCCGTGCTACTGTTTCTCCGCACCCAAAAGGGCGGGTGGCGGAACGGCAGACGCGCACGGTTCAGGTCCGTGTGTCCGAAAGGACGTGAGGGTTCAAATCCCTCCTCGCCCACTCCGGTCGCCGATGAAATCGGCAGACCCACAGTGACGAAACAGAGCCCCGGTTCGCAAGAGCCGGGGCTTCTTTATTTGATACGGGCTGCACCTGCGTGGGGAACGTTACCTGAGATCACTTGCAGACCGCTTTCCAGTCGCTGACAACGTTTCAGCGGATTGCGGGATTTCGCTCAGAGCTGAGCGATTGGTGCCCGGGGCGCCCGGCCGGGCCCCAATCAGCACTTTTCTGGCCAACGTCACATAGTCGACACTCTCCGTTGACGGGTCATACCTGTGCGTATAGCGTCACGGCCGATCGACGCCCTCGGCCGTGGAAGGCTGAGCGCCAGGCTCCACTCCGCCGACGGCGCGCATGTGACGATGACCACCCTCCTCGAGGACACCACGACGCTGGACCGGCACAGGATCCACTTCGTGTGGGCCGGTGCACCAGTGAGTCCCCCAGCCCGTGGGGGCCGGGGGACAGGTCAGGCGGCCCTGGTGTCGAGGAGCTCGCCCAGCAGGTCGCTCAGGCTCACCATGCCGATGACCGACAGGTCGGCCGCGGTGACCAGGCCCAGGTGCGCGCGAGCGTCCTGGAGCGCGGCCACGGCCTCGGGGACCTGGGTGACGCAGGCGAGCCTGGGCAGCGGCCTGGCCAGCTCACCCGCCGAGGCCTCGGGCATCAGCAGGGCGTCGCGCGCGTGCAGCACGCCCCTGATGTCGCCGGGCGTGCCGACCAGCAGCCTGAGGTGGCCGCTGCCGCCTGCCGCCCGCTTGATCCGGTCGGCGTTCGCGTCGGCGGGCACCATCACGACCTGGTCGATGGGGACCATGAGCCGTTCGATGCCCTGCGCCTCGAGGCGAAGGGCGCGGGTGAGCAGGTCGTGCTCCTCGCGGTCGAGCAGGCCCATCCGGCCCGACTCGCCGACCAGCATGGCGAGCTGGCGCGGTGTCCTGGTGGTGGCCAGCTCGTCGCGGGCGTGCACACCGAACAGGCGCAGGATCAGGTTGGTGAAACCGTTCAGCGTCGACAGCAGCGGACGCACCACCCACGTGAAGGCCCTGAAGGGCACGGTCAGCAGCATCGCGGCCGACTCGGGGTGGGTCAGCGCCCACGACTTGGGCGCCATCTCGCCGATGACCATGTGGAGGAAGGTCACCAGGGCGAGCGCGATCGTCAGCGCGATCGGCACCCGCAGGCCCTCGGGCAGGCCGACGAGGGCGAAGACCGGCTCCAGGTAGCGCTCGATCGCGGGCTCGGTCACCATGCCGAGGCCGAGCGTGCACAGCGTGATGCCCAGCTGGGCGCCTGCCAGCATGAGGGACAGCTGCTTGCCGCCCTCCACCGCGGACTTGGCGACGAATCTGGTCAGCTTGGTGCCGCCCGAGGCCATCTCCTCCAGGCGGTGCCTGCGTGAGGAGACGAAGGCGAACTCGGCGGCCACGAACAGCGCGTTGAAGGCCAGCAGCCCGAGGCTGAGCGCGATCAGGGCGAGCGGGTTCACTTGGCCACCTCGGCGGGGTGCTGGACGGGCGCGAGCCGTACCCACTCGGGGACGCGACGCTGCAGGGACAGCACCGTGAGGACCGCCTGCGACTCCTGGGAGTCCTCAGCGAACGGGTCGGACTCGGGGATGAGCTCCACCGTGATGATGTCGCCGGGCTCGGCCATCCTGCCGAGCCTGGCCAGGACCAGGCCCGCCACGGTGTCGTAGTCGTCGCTCTCGGGGAGTGAGATGCCGGTGGCCCGCTCGACCTCGTCGAGCCTGAGGGTGCCCGGCACGTCCCAGACGCCGCCAGGGCGCTCGACGGCGCCGACGGGCTCGGGGTCGTTCTCGTCGACGAGCTCGCCGACCAGCTCCTCCGCCAGGTCCTCGACGGTCACCACGCCGGCCAGGCCGCCGTACTCGTCGATGACGCAGACGAGGTCGGCCCTGGCGGCGCGCATCTGCGCCAGCACGAGCGGCAGGGGCAGCGAGTCGGGGACCAGCACGGCAGGTTGGGTGACGTCGCCGATCACGCCCTCCTCCACGCCCGCGGCCAGCAGCTCGCGCACGCCTGTCACGCCGATGACGTCGCCCTCGGGGCCGAGGACCGGGTAGCGGGAGTGGCCGCACTCGCGCATCGTCGCGATGAGGTCGGAGATCGGCCTGTCGACGCGCAGCACGACCACGCGTGGCCTCGGGACCATGGCCTCCTCGGCGATGCGGTCGCCGAACTCCAGCGCCCGCTCCAGCAGCTCCGACAGCCGCGGCGGCAGCTCGCCCGCCCTGGTGGACTCGGCGATGATCCTCGAAAGCTCCTCGGGGGTAGCGCCGTGCTCCACCTCCTCCACGGGCTCGACGCCGACACGGCGGAGCAGGCCGGTGGCGGCCGAGTCGAACAGCTTGATGAGGGGTCCTGCGATCGTCAGGTACACCAGCGTCGAGCGGGCCAGGAACTTGGCCACGGGCTCGGGCTTGGCGATGCCGAGGTTCTTGGGGGCGAGCTCACCGAGCACCATCTGGATGACGGTGGCCACGAAGACGCCGATCGCCACGGAGAAGGCCGCAGGAAGATCTCCCAGCAGGGGCCTGACCAGCGTCGCGATGGCGGGTTCGGCGAGGAAGCCGACGAGCAGGGCGGTGACGGTGATGCCGAGCTGCGCGCCGGAGAGCATGAACGACAGGCGTGAGGTGACTCGCAGCGCTCGTTCCGCCGCGGCGTCGCCCGCGTTGGCCTGCTCCCGCAGGTTGCCCCTGTCGACGGCGACGAAGGCGAACTCCTGGGCGACGAAGTAACCGGTCGCCGCGGTGAGGAGGAAGAGGGCAAGAATGCCGAGATAGGCGCTCATTTCGAGCTCGCAGGGGGTCCCGTGCAGATGCACGGGCTAGTACTCCATGGGTCCGGAGCGGACACGATCTTCCCTTCGATAGAGGTCGTCCACAACCGTAACGACCGTGCGGACGTCAAATGTTTCCCGAGTGACTCACGCTCTGGTCTGCGTACTTTTTCATGGGAATTCCTTGACGAGACGTCTGCACTGGTGAAGGCCACGAAGTACGGTCGAAAGCAACCGAGGGGGAGTAAACGACGTGTCCGAGGACGACCGCACGCGAGCCATGCGCTCACCGGGCGACGGACGCCCGCTGCCGCGCAGGGACGAGGGACCGCCGCGCTCAGGCGGTGCGCCCGCTCATCCGATTCCCGGCAGCGCGCCCACCAGGGCGCACGAGCAGCCGAGGGCTCCTGAGGAGCCCCGCTCCAGCGCTCGGGTGTACGGCAAGGCCCGCTCGGGCGACAGCCCCGTACGCCCCCTCAAGAAGCCGCCTCAGGAGCCGCGTGAGCCACGGCTGCGGGGCCGGATCAAGGGCGCGACGATCCTGAAGATCATCGCAGGGGCGCTCGCCGTCCTGCTGGTGCTGGCCGTGGTCGGCTTCTTCTGGATCAACTCGCGGATCCAGACCATCGACGGCGTGCTCGACGAGTACGAGGGCCGCCCCGCCGACACCCCAGGAACCAACTGGCTGCTCGTCGGCTCCGACAGCCGCGAGGGCCTGACGGCCGCCGAGCGCAGGAAGCTGGCCACCGGCAGGGCCGTCGGCCGGCGCACCGACTCGATGATGCTGCTGCACATCCCCGAGGGCGGCGACAGGCCCACACTGGTCAGCCTGCCCCGCGACTCCGCGGTCAGCATCCCCGGACAGGGTCGCAACAAGCTCAACGCCGCCTTCGCCATCGGCGGCCCTCAGCTGCTGACCCGCACGATCGAGAACGTCACGGGCATCAGGATCGACAACTACATGGAGGTCGGCTTCGCCGGGTTCGTCGACATCGTCGACGCGGTGGGCGGCGTCGAGATCTGCGTGAAGAGCCCGATCAACGACCCGAAGGCGGGGCTCAAGCTCAAGAAGGGCTGCCAGGAGATGGACGGCGGCACCGCCCTCGGCTATGTCCGCACCCGTAAGGGCGGCGCGCTGCCCGACTTCGAGCGCACCAAGCGGCAGCGGCAGTTCCTCAGCGCGGTCGTGAAGAAGGCGGCGAGCCCTCTGGTGCTGATCAACCCGTTCACCTCGATCCCGCTGGCGATGGGCGCCACGGACGCGGTGCGGGTCGACACAGGGACCGGCGCCTTCGACCTGCTCTCGCTGGGGCTGGCGATGGGCGGCAGCCCTGTGACGACGGTGGTGCCGTTCGGCGGCAACGAGAGCGTCGCCGGCGGGCAGGCGGTCAAGTGGGAAACCACGCGCGCGATCCAGCTCTTCGACGCGCTCAAGGAGGACAAGCCGGTGCCCAAGGACGTGCTGGACAAGGGCTGAGGCGCGTGGCGCGGGCCGTCTCCCTGTCGAGAGGACGGCCCGCGGCGATGGTCAGCCCGTGGAAGTGCTCGTCGCGGCGCCGATGGCGGCGCTGGTCGCGGCGATCATGATGACGGCGTTGATCTCGGCGATCGTCTTGGCCACGGCCTCACCGGCCCACGCGCCCTCGGTGATCTCCTTGATCCGCTCCTTGCTCGCCCCGGGGAAGGCCTTGCGGTCGAGTTTGGCGGCGTGCAGGACGGCGATCAGCACGGCCGTGCGCTCGTCGGGTTCGGAGCCGCCGAGCACGCTCGCCACCCTGGCGCGGATCTCCGCCTCCACGCTGCCGTCGGCCTCGGGCCAGCGCGTGGTGGGGAAGATGCCGAGGATCTTGCCGCGCTCCTGGGTGAGCACGCCCGTGTCGGCGAGCCTGGTCAGCAGCCGGGTCCTGAGCTTGCTGCTGCCGATCTTGGCGACCCACCAGGCGGGCTTGCGCTCCTTGCCGTCCTCGACGATGCGGGTCATGGTCGCCGCGAGCTCCGCGTCGAGCTCCGCGCCGCCTCCGGCGGCGTCCTGGACGACCACCCTCTTCTCCGACAGCGCGATCCTGCCGTCGACCGCCAGCTCGGCGAGTACGGCGCCGCCGAGCGCCGCGTTCAGTTCGGTGGAGCCGATCAGCTGCTTGCCGTCCTGCTCGCTGTGCGCGAGGAGGAGGACTTCTTCGGCGATGGTGACGCTCATGTCCAGACAGTACGTCGTAAGCGTTGGGGAGCGGTTCGCGTGGTGGTGTGGAGGCATGAGAGTACTGCGTCATCCCGCGACCTGGATCGCTGTGGCGGTGGTCTTCGGGGTCGCGATGTACCTGTTCCAGCCTTGGCGGCTGTTCACCACCGTGGAGGTGAACGAGCCCCTGCCCGAGGCGGTCGCCTCCTCGACGGGCGCCACGCCCGCGGCCGTTCCGCGGGCGGTCAGCCCTGCTCCCGCACCGGAGGTGCTGCGGTCAGGCAGGTTCGTGACCCACGAGCACAGGACCTCGGGCGTCGCCAAGGTGCTCAGGCTCGCCGACGGCAGGCGCGTCCTGCGCATCGAGGACCTGGCCACCTCCGACGGCCCCGATCTGCGCGTGTGGCTGAGCGACCAGCCCGTCACCGACTCCTGGCGCACCTTCGACGACGGCAGGTACCTGGAGCTCGGCGACCTCAAGGGCAACAAGGGCGACGCCAACTACCCGATCCCTGCCGACGCGGACCTCGACAGCCTCACCAGCGTGTCCATCTGGTGCAAGCGGTTCAGCGTCTCCTTCGGCGCCGCCGCTCTCACTGCCGGAACGCGTTAACTTGCTCCGTATGTCGATTTCATCGGAACTGCACGCCATCGGCCGCCCGCTGCTCGAGGCACAGCTCGCGCACCCGACCGTGGCGGGCATCGGCAGGGGCGACCTCGAGGAGAAGGTCTTCAGATCGTGGCTGGAGCAGGACTGGCTGTTCCTGCACGACTACGTGAGGGTGTTCGCCAGGCTGGCCTGGCAGGCTCCGGCCGCGCACCTCGGAGACCTCGTCGACCTGGCGCACACGACCTTCCACGACGAACTGTCGCTGCACAGGTCCCTGTCGGCCGAGTTCGGCGCCGACCTCGACGGCGCGGTGAAGGGCCCGGCGTGCCAGGCGTACACCACCTTCCTGCTGGAGTCGGCGGCCACCTACGCCGAGGGCCTGGCCGCCCTCTATCCGTGCATGTGGGGATACTCCACGCTCGGCCGGATCCTCGCGGAGAACAGGCCCGCCGAGCCTCGCTACCGCGCATGGGTCGACACCTACGCCGATCCCGGTTTCGCCGCCCTGGCTGGGCGCATCGCCGAGATGATCGACGAGGCGGCGCCCGATCTCTCGAGGGCGAAGGAGCTGTTCGCCGAGGGAATGCGACACGAGCTGGCCTTCTGGGACGTCCCGTAGGGCGGAGCTGCTTTCCACAGGCTGTGGACCATATTCTGGACGCATGCCGGAACTTCCCGAAGTGGAGTCGCTCGCCGAGTTCCTGCGCGAGCGGGCGGTGGGGCGCACCATGCTGGCCGTCGACGTCGTCGCCTTCCAGGCGCTCAAGACCTTCGACCCGCCCGTCACCGCGCTCGGCGGGCTGACGGTCACGGGCGTGGCGAGGCACGGCAAGTTCCTCGACCTCGACTGCGACGGCCTCCACCTGGTCTTCCACCTGTCGCGAGCGGGGTGGCTGCGCTGGCGCGACGACCTGTCGGGCGCGAAACCCGTCCGCCCGGGCAAGGGGCCGCTGGCGGTGAGGGTACGGCTGGCGCCCGACGACGACGGCGTGGCGCCGGGCTTCGAGCTGACCGAGGCGGGCACGCAGAAACGCCTGGCCGTCTACGTCGTCAAGGACCCCGAGGAGGTCCCCGGCGTCGCCTCGCTCGGCCCCGACCCTCTCGCGCCCGAGTTCACGCCCAGCGCGCTCAAGCAGATCGTGGGCGGTAACCGCACCCAGATCAAGGGCCTGCTGAGAGACCAGAAGATCATCGCCGGCATCGGCAACGCCTACTCCGACGAGGTGCTGCACGCGGCCAGGATGTCGCCCTTCAAGATCTCGGCCACGCTGACCGACACGCAGATCGCCGACCTGCACGAGGCGATCGTGACCACGCTGCGCGACGCGGTCGAAAGGGCCCACGGCCTGGCCGCCAAGGACCTCAAGGCGGAGAAGAAGTCGGGGCTGCGCGTGCACAACAGGGCGGGGCAGACGTGCGACGTGTGCGGTGACACGATCCGCGAGGTGTCGTTCGCCGACTCCTCGCTGCAGTACTGCCCCACCTGCCAGACCGAGGGCAAGATCCTCGCCGACCGGCGGATGTCCAAGCTGCTGAAGTAGGGCCCCGCTCAGGCGACGAAGGGCGGCTGACCCGTCTCGCTCACCATGGGCTTGCGGGCCATCTCCCACGACTGCATGCCGCCGCCGACGTTGACGGCGTCGCGCCCGATGTGGTTCAGCCATGCGGCGGCGTGCGCCGAGCGGCCGCCGACCCTGCACACGACGTACACCTGCTGGTCGGCGGGCACCTCCTCGACCCGCGCCTGCAACTCGGCGAGCGGGATGTGCACCGCCTCGGGGGCGTGGCCCGCGACCCATTCGTCCTGCTCACGGACGTCGAGCAGGTAGGCGCCCGCGGGCACGTCGGTCACTTCGATCTCAGGAACACTCATACCTCCATTCTCGGGGAACCGAACCCCTGACCACGCCCGGAGGGGCGACGCGTGAGGCTTCGAGGAGCGGCCTCTTGCCAGAAAGTCGTTAAGTGACATAATTCGGTCGAAAATTACAAACCGCGGGAGCTCGGGCGATGACCGGGCTGAGAGGGCGGCTCCTGCGCCGCCGACCGCATGAACCTGTCCGGGTAATGCCGGCGTAGGGAGCGTGTGATGACGCATGTCATCGACCCCAAGCATGCAGAAGTCCCTCTGACCCTCGACGAGGCTCCCCCCAAGACTCTCGGCATCCTCGACCAGGGCGCGTTCTGGGCCAACCTGGGCGTCAGCCTCCTCGGCTTCTCCTTCGCGCTCTTCCTCATCAACCCCCTCCTCGACGACAACCCGCTGTCGATGACGGCCGCGGTCACCGCGACCGTCGTCGGCAGCCTCATCGGCACCGCCATGGTGGGCCTGGCCGCCATCCCCGGCGCGCAGACGGGCCAGCCCGCGATGGTCCTGCTCAGAGGGCTGTTCGGGGCCAAGCTCTCCTACGTCCCGACCGTGCTCAACATCATCCAGATGCTCGGGTGGGGCGCCTTCGAGCTGTGGGTCATCTCGATGGGCGCGCAGGCCATCTTCGGCGACGCCGTGCCGTACGCGGTCTGGGTGCTCCTCGCGGGGGCGATCACCACCGGGCTGACGATCTACCCGCTCGGCGCCATCAGGCTGATCAGGCGGGTCGTCACGATCGGCGTGATCATCTCGACCATCTGGTTCGCTGTCGTCTTCCTGCGCTCGGCCCCGGCGCCGTCCGGCGGCAGCTGGGACGCCTTCGCCCCCGCCGTCGACTTCGTGATCGCGCTGTCGGTGTCGTGGGTGCCGGTGGCCGCCGACTACGCCAGGCACTCGCGCAGCAGCCGCGCCGCCTTCACCGGCGTCGTGGGCGGCTACACGGTCGCGCAGGTCGCCTGCCTGGCCATCGGCGTCTACGCGGTCGCGATCGCCGGGCACGACGCCGTGCTGAACGATCCGACCACGGTGTTCGGCCCGTTCGTGGCCGCCCCGCTGGGCGCGCTGTTCTTCGGCATCCTGGTGCTGCGTGAGACCGACCAGTCCTTCGCCAACGTCTACTCCACCGCCATGTCGCTGCAGAACCTCATGCCCCGCGTGGACAGGCGCATCTTCTCCATCGCGATCGGCGTGCTGACCATCGGCGTGGCGCTGCTGGTGGACGTCAACTCCTACAGCGCCTTCCTCAGCATCATCGGCGCCGTCTTCGTCCCGATGCTGGGCGTCCTCGTGGTCGACTACTTCGTGCTCGGCCGCGCCAGCACGTGGGACACCAGTGAGCACGCCCCCTCGCGCTGGCCGATGGTCGCGCCGTGGGCGCTGGGCTTCGTCACCTGGTGGCTGCTGGCCGCGCCCTCGACGATCAGCTGGTGGGCGGCGATCTGGGACGGCGCGCGCACGGCGCTGGGCTTCACCAGGCAGCCGTGGATGAGCGCGGCCGTGGGCGCGTTCCTGGTGGCGGGCCTGGTCACCCTGGCCATCGGCTTCGTACGGCGAAGCAGGCGCTAACCCTCGATCCTCAGCAGGCGCTCAAGGGCGGTCGCCCCGCCCGGATAGCTCTCGCGGTCGCGGACCCGGTGGCATGGCACGATCACGCACACCGGGTTCGCGTTCAGCGCGTTGCCCACCGCGCGCAGCGCCTGTGGCCGTCCGATGCGCGCCCCGAGGTCGGCGGTGGTGGTGCTGGTGCCGTACGGCACTGCCATGGTCATCTGCAGCAACGTGCGCGCGAACGGCGTGGCCAGCTGCAGGTCGACGGGGGTGGTGAAGGCGCGCAGGCGCCTGGAGAAGTAGGCGTCGAGCTCGCGGCGCACCGGGTCGAGACGGCGCGCGTCGGGGCCGACGAGGCCGCCCACGACCCGCGTCAGCCGCTCGAAGATCGTGTGCTCGTCCTCGAAGCTGCAGGCGACCACGCCCTTGGCGGTGACCGCGAGCACCAGCCTGCCGAGGGCGCCTTCGTAGGTGCCGACGGCCACGTCAGGCGGCCGTCCAGCACGGTAGGTGGCTGAGGTGACCCTCAGCAGGGCTTCGAGGTCACCGGCCGACATAACCCGCAGCGTATCGGACGGATCGGCTTACGGAGCGGGCGCGCCACCGGCAGTATGGAAGGCGTGGGTGACGAGGAGATCGCCGCTGCCGTCCTCTCCAGCGCCCCCAACGCGGTCGTCGTGCTCGACAGGGACCAGACCGTGCTGGTCTGGAACCCAGCGGCGGAGCGGTTGTTCGGATGGAGCACCGAGGAGATGGTCGGCAGGCGCGCGCCGATCGTCCCTGGCGAGTTGACCGCCGAGCACCACGCGGTTCTCGAAAGGGTGCGCACCGGCGGCCAGGTCTCGCTGCGCACCAAGCGCTTCCGCAGAGACGGCACCGTCCTCGACGTGCGGGTCGACACCAGCGCGCTGCTCCACGGCACGGCCGTCGTCGGCTACGTGCACGTCCACCACCTGCCGGAGGACGACGTCGTCGCCAGGGACAGAGGGGCGCACAGGGCCAGGCTGGTGCGCAGGCTCACCGACGTCGTCGGCGACATCAACGCCGAGCTGGAGCTGCCCGCCGTGCTCGAGCGCATCGCGGCCAGCCTCACGGAGCTCACAGGGGCCGACGCGGGCGGGTTCGTCCTCATCGAGAACGAGCGGCTCAGGCTGGTCAGCGCCTACCAGCTGCCCGAGTCGCTCAGGAACGTCACCGCCGACCTGCGCAGCAGCCTGGTCGGCAAGCTGATGCGCACGGGCAAGACCGTGATGCTCGAGTCGGAGGGCCTCGACGACCTGGTCTGGGCCGAGCTGCCCGGCCTGCACACGATCGCGCTGGGCCTGGCCGCGGTGGGCGGCCGTCCCTACGGCGCGCTCTACGCGCTGTTCGCCAAGCGCAAGCCGGGCCATGTTGAGCTCGAGCTGCTCGAGCTGCTGGCGGGCCACGCAGGCATCGCGGTGGGCAACGCCATGGCCTACCAGGAGGCGCTGCGGCAGCGGGCCCACGAGCGGGCCGTCTTCGACGCCAGCGCCGACGGCATCGCGGTGCTCGACGAGCCGGGCAGGGTGGTCCAGTGGAACCCCGCGGCCGGTGAGCTGACCGGCATCCCCGTCGAGAAGGTCATCGGCGAGCCACCGCCCTTCCCCCTGCCGGAGCCGGGAGAGAAGCTCACCTTCCAGCTGGCCAACGGCCGCTGGCTCGACGTGGTCAGCGCCAAGATCGAGGAGACGGGGGAGATCGTCGTCGACTTCCGCGACATCACCACCGCCAAGGAGCTGGAGGAGGCCAAGGACCTGTTCCTGGCCACCACCAGCCACGAACTGCGCACCCCGATCACGATCGTGCGCGGGTTCGCCAGCACGCTCGACGCCCGATGGGACAAGATGACCGATCCCGAGCGCCGCTCGGCCGTCCACACCATCGCCGAGCGGGCCAGGTCGCTCGGGCAGCTCATGGACCACCTGCTGCTCGGCGCCAGGGCGGGAGCAGAGGAGCTCGCGGTCCGCGTCGAGACCTTCAACCTGGCGGAGCGGGTGCGGGCGGCCACGCTGGGCCTGCCCGTCCTGTCCGACAGGCACAGGGTCGAGGTGGTCATCCCCGAGGATCTGCCCGATGTGAGAGGCGACGCGCTGGCCACGGACATCGTGCTCGGGCAGCTGCTGGAGAACGCCTTCAAGTACTCACCCGACGGCGGTCTGATCAGTGTCGAGGTGTGGGCGGAGGGGCGACACGTGGTCGTGGTGGTGGACGACGAGGGCGTCGGCATCGCCCCTGATGACCGTGACCGAATATTCGAGCGGTTCGTTCAGGTCGACAGCGGTGACCGGCGCAGATTCGGCGGTGTGGGTCTCGGGCTCTACATCGTGCGGAGCCTGGTCAAGGCGCAGGGCGGCGAGGTCACGGCCCATCCACGCCCAGGTGGAGGCACTCGTATGCGTTTTGCTCTCACTATCGTGGCCGACACGCCGAGCCGGTAACGAGCCGGTCACGGATGCGCTGATCTATCGTCCAATGTGTACAAGCTGTGATCGAGACACGGTTTCTGGGACCGAGTAACGGGGCATTTCGGTCGTATCCGGGGGCGTTCCCTGGGGGGACATGGGAGCGGGGAGGTGGGTGTGTCGAGCGTCGTGATGTTGCCGTACGCACTGTCCAGCGTCGCCGTCGCGCGCCAGCGTCTCTGCACTGACCTGCAGGAGTGGGGGGTCTACGCCACCGCGATCGATGATGCGGTCCTGGTGGTGAGCGAGCTGCTGAGCAACGCGCTACGGCATGCGCGACCGTTGACCTCTGGCATGGTCAGGGTGGCGTGGCTGTGGACTGACGATCACGTCGAGGTGGCTGTGAGTGACGGAGGCGCGGCGACCGAGCCGCGCGCGGGCCGTCCCACGATGTCCTCACTCGGCGGGCGCGGCCTCGGCATTGTCGAATATGTCGCGGAGAGCTGGGGCGTCCGGCACGACGGGGAGACGACCACGGTATGGGCCGTGCTCCCCGCCCCGCACGCCAACGGTCAGGTCGCCGCGCTCAAGGAAGCCGGGTAGAGCACCCGGCGCTCGCCGGCCGTCCATGCGGTCGAGACCAGCAGGTAGATCCCCGCGGCCAGCGGCAGCACGGCAGCGGCGATCACCGTGCCGTAGGGCAGCAGTTTGAGGATCTTGAACTGTCCTGCCTCCATCCTGCGGGAGGTGTACCAGGCGATCAGCGCGATCGCGACGATGACGCCGGCGAAAGCCAGCACGGGCCAGCTGATGAGGCCGTACTTCGCCACCACCACCGCCAGGTGCTGACCGAGCAGGTCCGTACCGATCAGGGGGTGGGTGGCGACCTGATACATCAGCCACAGGAACGGCATCTGCGCCAGCGCGGGACCGAATCCCGCGAAGGGCGAGGTGCCTTCCTTGGCGTAGAGGGCCGACATCTCCTTGCTGAGCCGCTCGGGATCGCGGCCGTGGCGTTTCTGCAGCTCCTGCATGCGCGGCGCGAGCCGCATCCGGATCCTGGCGGCGCGCGCCTGCTTGATGCTGAGCGGCAGCAGCAGCAGCCGTACGGCCAGCGTGAACAGCACGATCACCAGCGCGGTGCTACCGCCGAAGCCGGTGATGAACATGACAAAAGAATCGATCATCGCAACTCCTCATAGAAAGGTCTCGGTTTCTAGAAGGAGCGCGATGACGGAGCTCGAGGACGCGGTCTGCCCGCCGCGTCAGGATCGCACTGGCGAGGAAATGCCGACTTCCTGGCGTAGGCCATGGGGAAGGTCGGCGTGCCGCCCGTCTGGGCGACGAGCACGCTGCTCGCCCAGACGGCGAGCAGGACCAGCACCAGCCCGGCGATCAGCACCAGGCCGGCGGGATCCGCCAGCGCGAAATGGAACACCTACCTGGACCTGCCCACCAGGGTGACGGCGATGAAGACGATCACGCCGATGACGCCGACGATCAGCGCGAGCTGCAGCAAGCCCATGAGCATGGGCAGGATGAACGTGAAAAGCACCCAAAGCGCCAGAAGCGCGCCCACGACGAGCATGACCATTCGACCCATAGGGCCACCGTACGTCCTGGACCATGCGTGCGCGAGGCAGTTAGCCGTACCGTGACTGGGTGAGCACCCGCATCCTGGTCGTCGATGACGACCCGACCGTCGCCGAGGTGGTGGCGCGTTACCTCGAGCGCGACGGTCACCAGGTCGAGTGCGTGGGCGACGGGGCCGAGGCGCTGCGCAGGGCGCTGGCCGATCCGCCCGACCTGATGGTGCTCGACCTCATGCTCCCGAAGGTCGACGGCCTTCAGGTCTGCAAGAAGCTCAGGGAGCGCTGGCCGGTTCCGGTGATCATGCTCACCGCGCTCGGCGAGGAGATCGACCGCGTGGTCGGCCTCGAGACCGGCGCCGACGACTACGTGACCAAGCCGTTCAGCCCGCGCGAGCTGGCGCTGCGCGTGCAGTCGGTGCTGCGCAGGGCGCGCGGCGCCTCTGTCACCGGCGGCAGCGGCGTCCTGCGCGACGCCGACCTGGTGGTGGACGTGGGCGCCCACGAGGTACGGCTCGGTGAGAAGGAGATCCTCCTGACCGCGCGCGAGTTCGACCTGCTGGCCTACCTGATGCGCAACCCGCGCCAGGCCTTCAGCAGGGCGGCCCTGCTCGACCAGGTGTGGGGGTGGTCCTTCGGCGACTCCTCCACGGTGACCGTCCATGTGCGGCGGCTGCGCGAGAAGGTCGAGCCCGACCCCACGGTGCCGCGCAGGATCGTCACCGTCTGGGGCGTCGGCTACAGGTACGAGCCGCTGTCATGACCCTCCTGGAGATCGTGGCCGTCACCGCCGGGCTCGGCGTGGTCGTGGCGGCGGCCGGTCTCGCGCTGATGTGGCGGCTGCGCACCCGCTCCATCGGCGTCATGCTCGCCGTCGTCGTGGCCGTCGCGGTGCTGGCCACGGTGGCGGGCGTCGCGGCGATCACGATGCGGATGGCCATCGACGCCGCCGCGAGGGACCTGGTGCTCAGCGTGGTGGCTGTGGGCGGCCTCGTGGGTCTCGCCGTGGCCTTCGTGGTGGCCAGGCAGATCGTGGCGGCGAGCAGGCGGCTGGCGGCCGCGGTGCGCGAACCCTCGTTCGTCGCGCCGCCTGGGCTGCCCGCGGAACTGCGGGCCATCGCCAGCACCCTGGAAGAGTCGTACGCGCGCGAACGCGCCCTCGAAGGGGCGCGCAGGGAGCTGGTCGCCTGGGTGAGCCACGACCTGCGCACCCCGCTGGCCGGGATGAGAGCCATGGCCGAGGCGCTGGAGGACGGGGTCGGCGACGCCCGCAGGTACCCCACCCAGATCAGGCTGGAGGTCGAGCGGCTCTCGGCGATGGTGGACGACCTGTTCGAGCTCTCCCGCATCCACGCCGGATCACTGCGCCTGAACAGGACCAGAACAGGACTGGGCGATCTGGTGGCCGACGTCGTGGCGGGAGTGGAGGCTCTGGCCCTGGCCAAGGGGGTACGGCTGTGCGCCACGCCCGCGGTCGCCCCCGTGTCGGCCGACGCGGGGGCGCTGGGAAGAGCGCTGCGCAACCTGGTGGTGAACGCGATCAGGCACACCCCCGCGGGAGGAACGGTCGCTGTGCGCGTCTCCGTGGAGGACGGCCTGGCCTGCCTGACGGTGACCGACGCCTGTGGCGGAATCCCCGAGCAGGACCTGCCGAGGGTGTTCGACGTCGCCTTCATCGGGGAGAGGGCTCGCACGCCGACGAGAGACGGGGGAGCGGGCCTGGGCCTGGCGATCACTCACGGCCTGGTCGCCGCTCACGGCGGCAGCGTCTCCGTCGCGAACCAGGGCCCGGGATGCCGCTTCGAGATCCGCCTGCCCCTCGCCCCCTAGCCGACGCGCGTGCGGGATCTGGTTGGGTGGCCGCATGACAGTGAACGCGAACCCTCCGCGCCAGGCCCGGTGGGACGGCTGGCGCAGGTGTGCGGTGATCGGCACCGTCACGCTGGTCCCCACCACCGTGCTGGCCTGGGTCTACGTCCTGAGCACCTACGCGTTCTCCCGCTGCCTCACCTACGGGGAGCAGTGTGATCCCGACTCGAGCGGGCTGCTGCCGCTGGCCTGGTGGGCCTTCTGGGGCAGCGCCGCCGCCGGCCTGCTCGCGATCATGCTGCCTGCCAGGTGGCAGGCGATGACGTGGCTACGCCCCGCGCTCGCCGTCACCCAGCTCCTCCTGCAACTGGTCACCTTCACCGCCGTGGTCGCCGCCGCGTGACGAGCACGGCTCAGCGGGCGGGAGAGGACAGGAGGTCCCAGCGGTTGCCGTCGGGGTCGGTGAAGGGCGCGACAGTGCCGTAGAACTCCCTGCGGGGAGCGGCGTCGAAGGTGACGCCCGCCGCCAGCATCCGTCCGTGGTCGAGGCCGAAGTCGTCGGTGTGGAGGACCAGCCGGCCCTCTCTCGCGGGAGTGTCGCCGCGGGTCAGCAGCAGCGCGGTCTCCCTCGCGTGGCGCGGGCGGACGGTCACCCACCGCTCGCCGTCGCCGCCCTGTCTGTCCTCCCACAGGTCGAAGCCGAGTGTCCCGACGTAGAAGGCGAGAGCCTCGTCGTGATCGCGCACGACGAGAGGGACGAGGCCGAGCCGCTGGGCGGGCACGAACCCGCCACTGGTGCGCGCCTCCTCCTGCCGGCGTGTGATCGTCCATACGATCAGGATCGCGAGGGAGCCCGCGACGAGCGACAGCGCGATCGTGAGCACCGACACGACCGGGCCCGGGGCCACCCGCACCGAGTACGCGTGGACGGCGAGCATCCCCAGCCAGCTCAGCCACCAGGCCCAGACCAGCCGGGAGCGGCGGACTCTGAACAGGTCCGTGCCCGGGGCCTGGCCGCCTCGTTGCGAGGTGGCCCTGATGTCGTCGACGATCCCCTTCGGGACGAACAGGTTGACCACGGGCAGGATCCAGCCGAGGACCATGAACGGCGCGGCGTAGGTGTGGACGACCCCTGGAGAGAGCGCCTGCGCGTTGGCGCGGGCGCGAGCCAGCCAGCACACGTAGGCGAACCCGGCGGGGATGAGGATCAGCTGGTACCTGAGCCGCCAGCTCTCCCCGTGGAGCAGGTGGGCGATCGACATCGCCGTGGACGCGGCGACGACCAGGGCGATCATCACGACCACGAGGACGGCTAACGGACGGACGGGGCGCAGGGAGGGAGGGGGCACCACGGATCCTTCGACGGCGGCAAGGTGATCGCCAGTATGGCGGTTCATGAGCAGGAAAACAGATGATCTTCGCGTCGGACGATGGTCATACGGCCGCCATCGGGAAGACTGAAGGTCGGCGACGGGGGAGGCGAGGGTGGCGACCAAGGACGGCGACGGGTGGACGATCTGTCGGCAGGGTCACAGGCACTGGGGCACGTACGGCGCGGCGGGGCTGCTGGCCGTCCACCGCGATGAGGAGGGCGTCGCCCACGTCCTGATGCAGAAGCGGTCCTTCTGGAGTCACCACGGCGGCACCTGGGGCCTGCTCGGAGGGGCGTGCGACAGCCACGAGGACCCCGTCGACGCCGCGCTGCGCGAGGCGGGCGAGGAGGCCGTGCTCAAGCTCGACGAGCTGCAGGTGCGCGGCGTCTACCACGACGACCACGGCGGCTGGGCGTTCGACACCGTGATCGCCGAGGCCGAGACGCTGCTGCACGCCGTACCCGGCAACAGTGAGAGCGCCGACCTGCGCTGGCTCACTCTGCCGGAGATCGAGAAGAAGCGGCTGCACCCGGGCTTCGCCCACACGTGGCCGACGGTCCAGGCCGCGCTCGAGCCGGGTCTCGTGGTACTCGACGTCGCCAACATCGTCGGAGCGAGGGCCGAGCACGGCTGGTGGAAGGACCGCAGGGGAGCGGCCTCCAGGTTGCTGACCGACGCGGCGGGCAGAAGCCTTCCGCACGAGGTGCTGACCCGGTGGTTCCCTCGCGTGGTCGCGGTCGTGGAGGGCGCGGCGTGCGGCGTGGGTGAGGTGGAGGGCATCTCCGTCGTCCACGCGCCGGGCAGCGGCGACGACACGATCGTCGAGGTCGTACGGCAGGCGAAGCCGTGGGAGCGCGTGCTCGTCATCACCGCGGACAGGGCGCTGAGAGAGCTGGTCACAGGGCTCGGCGCGCTCGTCGCCGGTCCGAAATGGCTGCTCGACCGACTCTGAGCTGGCAGCATGTGTCCATGTCTGTCCCCCGGACACTCGAGATCCCACCCGACGAATGGGGCAGGCCGCGCTCCGCCGCCCAGGTTCCCTGGCTGTTCCTCGCGATCATCGCGGCACTGCTCGCGGGCAGGTTCCTGCTCGCACCGCACCTGACCGCGCCCGCGCTGCAGACGTGGGCCACGATCTTCGTGGCGATCTGCGTGCAGGCCCTGCCGTTCCTCGTGTTCGGCGTGGCGCTGTCGGCGGCCATCGCGGCGTTCGTGCCTCCCGGCTTCTGGACCAGGGCGCTGCCGAAGCGGCCCGCGGTGGCGGTGCCCGTGGCGGGCCTGGCCGGAGCCGTGCTGCCGGGGTGTGAGTGCGCCTCGGTCCCCGTGGCCTCGGGGCTGATCAAGCGAGGCGTCACGCCGGCGGCGGCGCTGGCGTTCCTGCTGTCCTCCCCCGCGATCAACCCGGTCGTGCTGGTCGCCACCGCCGTGGCCTTTCCCAACGAGCCGCTGATGGTTCTCGCGCGCTTCGCCGCCTCGCTGGTGGCGGCCGTGGGGGTGGGCTGGCTGTGGCTGCGGTTCGGAAAGACCGAGTGGATCCGCAACCGCGCCCATCACCACGGCTCGTTCCTCGAGGCGATGCGGCACGACCTCCTGCACGCCGGCGGCTTCCTGATCGTGGGAGGGCTGGCCGCCGCCACGCTCAACGTCGTGGTGCCGCGCGAGTGGCTGACGGCGGTGGCGGAGGTGCCGTGGCTGTCGGTGCTGGTGCTCGCGGCGCTCGCCGTGCTGCTGTCGATCTGCTCGGAGGCGGACGCGTTCGTGGCGGCCTCGATGTCGGCCTTCTCTCCCACGGCGAAGCTGACGTTCATGGTGGTCGGGCCGATGGTCGACCTCAAGCTGATCGCGCTCCAGACCGGGACGTTCGGTAAGGCGTTCGCGGTCAGGTTCGTTCCTGTCACCCTGGTGTTCGCCGTGGTGGCGAGCGTCGTCGTCGGATGGATCCTGCTGTGAACCGCATGTCGCAGAACCTGGTGCTGATGCTGCTCGGCGGCGCGCTGCTGCGGATCTCGGCCTTCTCCACCACCTACGTCAACTACGTCAAGCCGGGCTTTCGGCCCTTCCTCATCGCGGCCGGGCTGGTGATCTTCGCGATCGGGCTGCTGGGGCTGGTCCGCCGATCCGCCGAGCACCATCACGGGCCGAGGGTGGCCTGGCTGCTGTGCCTGCCGGTCTTCGCGGTCTTCCTGATCGCGCCGCCCGCGCTCGGGTCGTTCGCCGCCGCCAGGTCAGAGGCGCCGCCTCCGCCGCAGGTCCTCGACGCCTACGCGCCGCTGCAGGCCGCGGGGGCGACCGAGATGAAGATGAGCGAGTTCATCGGCAGGGTCTTCAGCGACTCCAACCAGACGCTCAAGGACAGGACGGTCAAGCTGACCGGCTTCGTCACGCCGTCCAGGAAGAAGGGGCAGTGGTTCGTCACCAGGATGCAGCTGGCCTGCTGCGCCGCCGACGCCTACGCGCTCAAGGTGATCGTGCGCGGCGTGCCGCAGCCCGCGCCCGACTCCTGGGTCATGGTCACGGGCACCTGGGTGCCCACCGAGGTGGACGACAACGCCACCGGCATCGTCTACGCCGAACTCGACGCCACAGCGGTGGAGAAAGTCGAGGCCCCGTCAGAACCTTACGAGTAGGTCGGCGGCCTCCTCCTCGCCCTCCGCGGCCCGCAGCACCGGCTCCGGCGAGCATCAGCCTGCTCACCGAGATGATCGCCGAGCTCGAAGCCCAGCTCATCGAGCCAGCCGAGCGCCCGTTTCGGGCATTGAACACCAGATCCAGAAGATGACTGCCGCCGCTGCTGCGCGGATGCCGTCTGGGGCGATCGCCACACTGAATCCGCCGGTGCCGGTGATGGCCTGGGTGACGGCGTTGCCGCGACATACCGCGGACATACCGCGCACCCCTACTTTGGCGCGCATGTCTCCTTCGTGGCGGCGACTCGCCGTTCTGGTTCTGGTCGCCGCGTTCCTGGTGCCGGCGCCTCCGGCTGCCGCGGCCGCGTTGTCCGACGCGGGTTTCTTCGGCAGGTGGAGCGCCGGCGCCTGGAAGGTGGGGCCGCGACTGAACTACGCGCACGCGGGCCTGAAGCCCGTGGAGAGCGCGGTGAAGGCGGGCGACTACGCGCTGGCCAAGCAGCGGCTGCTGGATTACTATCGCGCGCGCCCGGCCATCGAGGCGGGCGGCTTCTCGCATACGACCTGGCCGGGCGCACTCGAGCTGACCCCCAGCCACATCTGGACGCTGGGATCGGGCGAGGTCTACATCAAGACGCTGGCCTTCGGCCCGGGGGAAAAGACGGTCACGGCAGACGTCACGAGCAGCATCACCAGCGGCAGGCCCGGATTCTTCCTGATGAGCCGCTACAAGGACGCGGTCATCGCCCTCATCAACAGCAGGAGCAAGGGGTCGGGCAAGCCCACCCTCCGCCTGACCCTGGCCGACGGCTCGGTGAAGACCCTTCACCCCACGCACGACACCTACATCTGGGCGGCCCACCCGGGCAACGTGTACGGCACCAAGTACTACATGCAGGTCAGCGACCAGGGCACGGGGCCGTTCACCGGCGAGACGCGCAAGGCGTACCTGCGGTTCGACCTCGGCGGCGTCACCGGCGTGAAGAAGGCGGAGCTGACGCTGACCGGTACGGCCGACACCGCGAAGGACATCATGCTGTACGGCAACGCCGAGACCTTCGACGAGGCCACTCGCACCTGGTCCAACACCGTACAGAACACGTTCTCCTGGGAGGGCGACCCCGGCGGCTTCGACTGGAAGCTCCCCGGCGGTGCCGACAAGGAGTATCTCTACCAGCTTCCCCGCTTCTACTTCGCCGGCCCGCTGGCCCTGGAGTACCAGAAGACCGGCAACGAGCAGCACGCCCGCACGCTCATCAGCCTGATGACCGACTTCATCAAGGACGCCGACGCCTACGACGCCGATCAGGGCGCCGGTTCCTATCCGGGCAACCTGCACGCCGCGCGCCGCCTGCACAATTGGATCGCGGCCTACGAGATTGTGCGCAAGAGCCCGTCGCTGACCCCCGAGGCCAACACCGCGATCCTCAAGACGATGAACCGAGCCGGCCTCCACCTGCAGGTGAACGTCAACGGCACGCCGAACAAGATGCAGTCACAGAAGATCACGCTACTGCACGCCTCCGTCTACTTCCCGGAGTTCCGCGTCGCGCCAGCGTGGCGGACCAACGCCGCCGACTTCCTCTCAGCCCAGCTCAACGACTCGACCTACGCCGACGGCGGCTACAAGGAGTCCACGGACGCCTACCTGCGGGGCTACCTCAGACAGTACGTGGACGTCGTCGCCTTCATGCAGCGCAACGGCATCACGTTCACCGCCACCGCCAAACTGCGGCAGTTGGGCCGCTTCCTCATGGACCAGAGCTATCCCAGTGGGTACGGCCCGGCCTACGGCGACAGCGACTCCCTCGACCTGCGCAGCACCCTCGCGAAGCTGGGCGAGCTGCTCAATGACCCCGAACTTCTCTACGTCGGCACCTCCGGCAAGTCGGGCGAGAAGCCGGCGCACACCTCCGCCCTCTACCCGGACACCCGGGTCGCGGTCTCCCGCTCCGGCTGGACCGCCGATGACTCCCACCTCCGGATCAACGCCGACCGCGGCAACCACAGTCACCCTGACGAGCTGGCCATCACCGCCTATGCGTACGGCCGGCCGCTCCTGCCCGACATGGGCACCTTCACCTACAGCACGGACGGCCGCGCGGAGTGGCTGCGGCGTACCACGGAGGCGCACAACACGATCGAGATCGACGACCAGCCGCAGACCTCGACCGCGGCCGGCGGGATCTCGCATCTGATCACCAACTCCGCCTTCGACCTGATCGGCGCGAACACCGAGAGCTCCGCCGGTGCTCACCACGAGCGATCCGTCCTGTCGCTGCACTCGGGCCTGTGGGTGGTCTCCGACCGGCTGAAGCCGGTGGGCACCGTCAAGCAGCACCGCTACGAGCAGAACTGGCACTTCGCCGCGGACGCCAATCCCTCAATCCGCTCCGGGACGGAGGCCACGACCACCGCCTTCGCGACGGGTGCGAACCTCACGATCGTCCCCGCCGACCCAGCCGAGGTCGCCTCCACCCTGCGCGACGGCTACTACGCGCCGCGCTTCTACTCGGTGGAGAACGCGAAGTACGCCTCCTACGTCAAGACGACCACCGGCCAGACGACCTTCGACACCGTCCTGCTGCCGTCCAAGGGCGCAGCCGACACGTCCGTAACGGTGGAACGGCTCCCCGTGGGCACCCTCCCGTCGCACGAGGCGACAGCCCTCAGCCTGAACGGCGGCGCGGGGGTCTACTACAAGTCCTGGACCACGAAGGCGCCGCGAGCGTTCGGGTCCTACGCCTTCGACGGCAAGCTGCTCTACGCCGACGCCGGGTCGATCGTGATGGTCGACGGCTCGTCGGTCGAGCGTGCTGGCGCGCCCCTGGTCAAGGCGCCGGCCGCGGTCAAGGACCTGGCCGTGACCTTCGGCGGGGACGGCACCGTACGCATCGACGGCAGCGGGCTGACCGCGAGCACCGACTCGGCCAAGGCCATCGGGATCGCGGCGCCGAATGCCGCCAAAGTGATCCTCAACGGCAAGGTCGTTCCCTTCGAACGCGCGGGCGCGCTCATCTACGCGGCCGCCTGAAGGAGAACTCCGGCCCGGGTCGTCGAGCTGCCCGACCTGCGGTAGGCCGGGAAGTCGGCGTCGCGGTGCATGCGGGCGGTCTCCTCAGGTGAAGGCGGCGTTGAGCCCTGTCACGTCGAGCACCCTGCGCAGCACGCCGTGCACGCCGGTGAGCCGCAGACTGCCGCCGTGCTCGCGCACCAGGCGCTGGTGCTCGATCAGCACCCACAGGCCGCTGGAGTCGCAGAAGGCCAGGCCCGCCGCGTCGATGACGATCGTGTGGACCCTCTCGCCGTGCAGGAGGACGAGCTGTTCCCGCAGCACGGGCGCGGAGACCTTGTCGAGATCTCCGTGGAGGCTCACGATCGCTGCTCCAGGGGAGCGCTCCACCGCCACAGTGAGTTCCGCCAACGAGATGCCTCCCGCTCAGGAGCCTTCTCCGAAGGTACACCCCTGCCGCATCGAGCGTTAGCCGCTAAGGTGGTGTGCGCACTGGAGGGTTCGCATAGTGGACGAGTGCAGCCGCCTTGAAAGCGGCCAGGTCAGCGATGGCCTCAAGGGTTCGAATCCCTTACCCTCCGCCATCGACCTCCAGGCCGCGCCTGCGGCCTAGAGGTCGCCCAGCTCGCCGAGCGGCTTCGTCCAGTAGTCCTGGTCCTGCGGCGCCCGCGTGTCCGGGTTGATGACGACGTGCATGATCTCGTTGAAGGTCTTGAACGCGCGGTCGTCGCCGACACGCATCTGCCCGCCGTTGATGCGCTCGTACCAGTACTTCTGCTCGTCCTCGATCCGGGGGAGCAGCTGGTTGCGGCTCAGGGTGCGCGCTTCCTCGAGAGTGAGGCGCTCGAAGCGTTGCATGCGGGGATTGTCTCATCAGGGTGAGGCGAGCGGAGGGGTTCTCTCGCCTCACATCCCGGCGAAGCCGTCTCCGACCGCCGCGGCGAGCTGCAGATACGCCTCCCTCGTCGGCTCCTGCAGCCGGTCGAGGTCGATCTCGGCGCCCTCCTCCAGATGCGGGTCGTACGGCACGCGGACGACCGTACGGCAACGCGCCGCGAAGTGCGCCTCGAGCTTGGCGATGTCCACGGCCGACTTCGACCTCGGCCGCACGCTGCACAGCACCACCGTGGCGTCTCTCACCAGGTCGCCGTAGTGATGGGCCTCCAGCCAGTCGAGCGTCGCCGAGGCGGCCCGCGCGCCGTCCACGGAGGGCGAGCTGACCAGCACGATCTGGTCGGCCAGCCCGAGCACGCCCGACATCGCCGAGTGGAGCAGCCCCGTGCCGCAGTCGGTGATGCAGATGGAGTAGAAGTTCTCCAGCACCTGGGCGACCTGCTGGTAGTCGGCGGCGCTGAACGCCTCGGAGACCGAGGGGTCGCGGTCGGAGGCGAGCACCTCCAGGCGTGAGGGAGCCTGCGAGGTGAAGGCCCTGATGTCGACGTAGCGCTTGACCTGGGCGCGCTCGTTCAGCAGGTCGCGAACCGTCGCCGAGGTCTCCAGCTCCAGCTTGTCGGAGAGCGTGCCGCGGTCGGGGTTGGCGTCGACCGCGATCACCCTGTCGCCGCGGACCTGCGCGAGCGTGGCGCCGAGACCGACCGTGGTGGTGGTCTTGCCGACGCCGCCCTTGAGGCTGAGCACGGCGACGCGGTGGTGCCCGGTCGCGACGGGGGTGCGGGCCCTGGCGACCAGGGCGCGACGGCGGCGCACCTCGGCGGGCTCGCCCGGCTTGATCCACCCGGCGGAGGCCTTGTAGATCAGCCGGCGCCAGCCCTTGGAGGGGGCGTTGCGGCGACCGCGCAGCAGTGAGTCGGGGTCGAGGCTCTCGGCGGTGGGCCTGTCGCCGACGGCGGGACGGGCCGGCACGGCGAAGGCGGGAACCGGCGGCTGCGGGCGGCGGCGTACGGGGAACGGCTCCTCCTGCACGGCCACCTCCACCGACGGCGGCTCGGCGAAGCTCGCCCGCTCGAACGAGGGCGGCTCCTCCCTGTGCCGGGGCTCCTCCCTGCGCGGCTCCTCCCCGCGCGGCTCCTCCCTGACGCGGGGTTCACGCGGCAGGGGGTCGTCGAAGCGGAAGGCGTCGAACCTGGGCTCAGGCTCCTCGTGCCGCGGCAGGCCGGGCTCGGGAGTGTCGTCGTCGGGGACCAGCTCGCCCTGGACGGTCTCGACGTCGGCGATGCCCTCGAAGCTCTCGGCCGCCGGCTGCGGCCACGGCGGGCGCGGCCACGAAGGGTCGGTGCGCTCCTCAGGCGGCAGCGGGTCGAACATGCTGCTCTGGGGCTCGGGACGCTCCTCTGCCTGCGGGTCGAAGGCGCCCATCCGGTAGGAGTCGGTGTCGTCGGGGCGGGGAAGCGGCTTCAACGGCGCGAGGAAGGCGTCGTCGTCGTCCCTGCCGAACGTGGGAGGCCGCTCGGCCTCGACCGAGGACTCGAACCACTCGGCCGCCTCCACCTCCTCGGCGGGCAGCTCCTCCGCCGCGGCCTGGCCGTACACGGAGTCGACCGCGGCCCTGAACAGGGGCGGGGTCGGAGTGTCCTGCTCGGTGGGCACCGACAGCCAGGGGTCCTTCGGGTATGGCGAAACGACGGTCTCGTCCGTGGCCACGGCGCCGGTCTTGGCGCTGACCTTGACGGGTTCCTCGTCGGTCTCCTTGATGGCGTCGAGCCAGGCGAGCTGTTCCTCGAGAGACTCTTCACGATCGTGTCGTGCCACCGTGTTCCCCCTCGGGATGGGCGTAAAGGGGCAGCAAACACATTGCACATTAACGCCCCGTGTTCCGTTGAACGCAGGCAACCCGCAACTTCCCTGCCCCGCTACCTTGGGTCACATGCGAGCGATTGTCATCACCAAGCCCGGCGGACCCGAGGTTCTGGAGTGGCAGGAGGTGCCGGATCCGCGTCCTGAGCGGGGAGAAGTCGTGATCGATGTCACGGCCTCCGCGGTCAACAGGGCGGATGTCATCCAACGGCTAGGTTTCTATGACCCACCGCCCGGCGCCTCCCCGTATCCGGGGCTCGAGTGCTCCGGGGTGATCTCCGAGGTCGGTCCCGACGCCGTCGGGTTCGCGGTGGGCGACAGGGTCTGCGCCCTGCTGTCGGGGGGCGGGTACGCCGAGCGCGTCGCCGTCCCGTGGGAGCAGGTGCTGCCCGCGCCCGAGGGGCTGTCGCTGACCGAGGCGGCGGGTCTGCCCGAGACGGTGTGCACCGTCTGGTCCAACGTCTTCATGACGGCCAGGCTGCGGCGCGGGGAGACGCTGCTGGTGCACGGCGGCGCGAGCGGCATCGGCACGACCGCGATCCAGATCGCCAAGGCGTTCGGCTCGCGCGTGGTGGTGACCGTCGGCTCTCAGGAGAAGGCCGAACGCTGCCTGGAGCTGGGGGCCGACGAGGCGATCAACTACAGGACCGAGGACTTCGCCGAGCGGGTCGAGGCGGACGTGATCCTCGACATCATGGGAGCCAAATATCTCCCAGGGAACGTCAAAGCTCTCAAGACGGGCGGACGGCTGGTCGTGATCGGTCTCCAGGGCGGCGTGAAGGGCGAGCTCGATCTCCACATGCTGACCAGGAAGCGGGCCGCGGTGCACGGCACCACGCTCCGATCCAGGCCGGCGGCCGAGAAGGGCGTGGTCGTGCGCGGTGTCGCCGACAACGTCTGGCCGCTGGTGTCGGCGGGCGCCGTCAGGCCGGTCGTGCACGCGCAGGTGCCCATGGCCGAGGCCGCCAAGGCGCACGAGATGCTCGATTCAGGAGAGCACGTCGGAAAGATCCTGCTAGTAGGTTGAGAGCTATGAACGCTGAGGAGAACGCTCCCCACATCGTGGTGGTGGGACCCGAGGGCTTCAGCGCCCAGGGCGATAGCGCTGAGAACGGTGAGCACGAGGAGCGGTCGATCGCCAACCTGGTCGAGCAACCCGCCAAGGTGATGCGCATCGGCAGCATGATCCGCACTCTGCTGGAGGAGGTCAGAGCCGCGCCTCTGGACGAAGCCAGCCGCAAGCGGCTGAAGGAGATCCACGAGAGCTCCATCAAGGAGCTCGAGGACGGTCTGGCGCCCGAACTGGTCGATGAGCTCGAACGGCTGTCGCTGCCCTTCACCGACGACAACGGCACGCCGCCGAGCGACGCCGAGCTGCGCATCGCGCACGCTCAGCTGGTCGGCTGGCTCGAAGGTCTGTTCCACGGGATCCAGACCACGCTGTTCGCGCAGCAGATGGCCGCCAGGGCCCAGCTGGAGCAGATGCGCAAGGCGCTGCCCGGCGGGATGGCCCAGGAGAGCCACCGGCCCAGCGGCACGGGTCCTTACCTGTAGAGGTTCTCCAGCACGAGGGCCACGCCGTCTTCGTCGTTCGCCGCGGTCACATGGTCGACCGCGGCGAGCACGTCGGGATGGGCGTTGGCGACCGCGTACGAGGTGCCTGCCCAGGCGAGCATGGGCAGGTCGTTCGGCATGTCCCCGAACGCGATCACCTCGTCCGGCTTGATCCCGTTCCTCGACGACAGCGCGGCCAGGGCGGAGGCCTTCGTCACGCCCTGCGCGCTCATCTCGATCAGCGCCCTGCCGCTCGAGTGCGTCGCGGTCACCAGATGCCCCACGAGATCCTGTACGGCCTCGTGCAGGCTGTCGGGGTCCATCTCGGGATGAAGTGCCAGGAGTTTGGCGCACGGCCGCGAGGTGAGAGTCGAGGCGCCCACTCTGAGGCCCGCCACCGCCTTGCTGTCCATGCCGCCCAGCCGGAAATCCGACTCGTGCGCAAAACCACCTTCGTACTCGACCGAAAATGCCAGTTCGGGCACGTTCGCTCGAAGCTGAGCGACCACCTCTCCAAGTACGTCGGGCTCGATGAGGTGCGACTCGACTATCCGTTCGGTGTGCAGGTCGTAGACAAGGGCGCCATTGGCGCAGATGGCAAGTCCGCGGTGGCGCACGGCGTCGGCGACCACACTCATCCACCTGGGCGGACGGCCGGTGACGAATACCAGCATCGCCCCAGCTCGCTCCACGTCGGCGAAGGCGGCGGCGGTGCGGGAGGAGACGGATCCGTCGGCGCGCAGGGCGGTTCCGTCGAGGTCGGTGGCCACCAGTCGCGGGGCGGCGGAGAGGCTCGGCATAACAGCTTCCAGTTTGCCCTGTGATGCCGCGGTCCAGAAATCTTCGTGGCAGAGGGAACACCAAGGCGGCGGAATGGTGTTAGATGTGATGGCGTTGTATTAGCTGATCCCGTAGTGAAAACCGGCATGTGATTGTCTGAGCCACCCCGGGTGCCTGCTGTATACGACACACCGGGATTCGCGAGGTGCGGGTCCCATAGATACACATCCTGAGGGAGAGCTTTTATGGCTCAGGGAACCGTCAAGTGGTTCAACGCTGAGAAGGGCTTCGGCTTCATCGCCCCGGACGGCGGTGCGCCGGACGTGTTCGTGCACTTCTCCGAGATCGTCGGCAACGGCTACCGCAGCCTTGAAGACGGGGCGCGGGTCGAGTTCGAGATCACGCAGGGACAGAAGGGGCCGCAGGCCTCCCAGGTCCGTGCCATCTGACCTGATAGCTACGAGATAAGAGCCGAGGATCTTCGGATCCCCGGCTCTTTTCGTCTCCAGGGGCCGTCACCGATACACCAGCCCCGACAGCCGCCACGCGAGCTTCCTGCGGAAGGGCGGCAGCACCGCCAGGCACCTCAGCGCGATGTTGCGCAGCGGACGCAGCCTGCGGTTCACCGTCGCCAGCGCCGTGAGCCTTCCGGCGAACGCCACCACCTGCTCGGCCACCGGCCGCCGCGCCGCCGCGTAGGCGTCGAGCGGGGCCGCCGAGCCGCTGCGGAGCGCCTGTCCCAGCGCCTCGCCCAGGGCCGCCGCGTCCTGCAGCCCCGCGTTCATCCCCTGCCCGCCCGCAGGGCTGTGCACGTGGGCCGCGTCGCCCGCGAGCACCACCCGGCCCGAGCGGTAGGCGTCGGCGACCCTGTGGTGCACCCTGAAGCGCGAGCCCCAGACGACCTCCTCGACCACCACGCGCTCCTTCACGGGGCCGCGCGCGTCGAGCAGGCGCTGCACGAAGGCCACGTCGGGAAGCTCGGGCGCCTCCTCGACGGTGGCCACGATCCTGAACGTGCCCCCGGGCAGCGGCGCGACCACCACGAGCCCGTCGGGCGAGAAGAACAGCTCGACCTCGTCGGCGGGCACGCCGCCGCTGAGCCGTACGTCGGCCAGGGAGAAGGACTCGGCGTAGGTGCCGCCGGTGAAGCCGATCCCCACCTGCTCGCGCACGGTGCTGTGCATGCCGTCCGCGCCGACCAGGTAGCCGGCCCGCACCTGGCTGCCGTCGGCGAAGGTCGCCGTCGCCCCCTCGGCGTCCTGCTCCACGGCCACCACCCTGTACGGCCTGGCGACCCGCCCGCCGAGCTCCTCGAACCTGTCCAGGAGGATCCGCTCGGTGTCGGCCTGGGAGATCATCAGCGTGTAGGGGTAGGGGGTCGGCAGCCGCGAGAAGTCCACAGGGACGAGCACCCTGTCTCTGTCCCTGATCGTGAAGCGCGGCGAGTGGATGCCGAGCCCCGTCATCTTCTTGGTGACGCCGAGCGGCTCCAGCACCTCCAGCGTGCGGGCGTGCACGACGGCCGCCCTCGAGGTGTTGTCCCCCTCGGCCTGGTCGTCGGCGATCGTGACGTCGAACCCCTGCTGGACGAGGGAGACGGCGACGGCGAGCCCCGTGGGCCCGGCTCCGATGACGAGCACGTCGGTGGTGACGTTCATGATGCCCTCCACTTGGTCAACGCTTGTTGGCATCACTATCGCTCCGCCCGTCTAGCTATGTCAACACTTGTTGGCCTACAGTTGTTGACATGAGGAGATCGTCCGAGGACACCAAGGCCGCGATCCTGGCCGCCGCCCGCGAGCGCTTCGGCGCCGACGGGTACGAGAAGGCCACGATCAGGGCCATCGCCGGCGACGTGGGCGTCGACCCGGCCATGGTGATGCGCTACTTCGGCAACAAGGAGAAGCTGTTCGCCGCCGCCGCCCACTTCGACCTGCGCTTCCCCGACCTGGCCTCGACGCCGCGCGAGCAGGTCGGCACGGCGATGGTCGGCCACTTCCTCGACCTGTGGGAGACCAGCGAGGCACTTCAGGTGCTGCTGCGCACCGGCGTCACCAACGAGGCCGCCGCCGAGCGGATGCGCGAGATCTTCGCCACCCAGCTCGGCCCGCTCGCCGCCCGCCTCTGCCCCGACCCGGCCACGGCGCCCACCCGCGCGGGCCTGGCCGCCTCGCAGATCCTCGGCCTGGCGCTCACCCGCTACGTCCTGCGCCTGCCGCCCGTCATGGCCATGACGCGCGAGGAGGTCGTCGCCTGGCTCGGTCCGACCCTCCAGCGCTATCTCACCGAATGACAGAAGGATCACGGGTACGGCACGAATGTCCCCTCTCGCGAACCGCGGCCAGGCCGCCGCCCTCCAATCGGGCATGAGGTACGCCTGGCTGTGCCACCCCGTGACCCTCGTCTCGGTGATCGTCCTACTGGTCAACGACCATCTGCTCAAGCAGGCCTGGCCCGGCTTCGTCACCGGCAAGCTGAGCGACGTCGCCGGCCTCCTCGTCGCCCCGCCCCTCCTGGCCCTCCTCCTGCGCCGCAGGGCCGACGCCGCGGCCGTCCTGCTGACGGGAGCCCTCTTCGCGGCCGTCAAGACCACGGAAACGGGCGCGGAGGCCGCATCCCAGGCCTGGACCCTGGTGGCGGGCCATTCGCGCGTCCTGGCCGATCCCACGGACCTGCTGGCCCTGCCCGCCCTCGCCCTCGCCTGGTGGGTGCGCCGCCAGGCCCACGAGGCCCGCGCCAGAACGAGGACCCTCATCGCCCTCCCCCTGGCCGTCCTCGCCGTCACCGCCACCGGCATGCGGCCCGTCCCCATCGCTCAGGACGTCAGGGCAGAGGCGGGAGCGATCGTCGCCGACGTCGACGGCTCAGGCGATCTGGCTTCCACCGACGGAGGCAGGACGTGGAGTCCACGGAGCGCCGGCCTGCGTGGGCGGGGCCAGACCGGTGCCTGTGTCCACGGACAGGCCGAGCGCTGCTACCGGATCCTCAAGGGAAGGTTGGGGGTCGACCAGTCCGATGACGGCGGCGCGACATGGCGGGCGTCGTGGCAGTTGTCCGAAGGCCGCCTGCAGGTGCTGAAGCGGGCGTCGAACTCCTGGGAGGGCCCCGTCGAGTCGATGGCGGTGGCCGTACAGGACAGGCCTGGCGGGGGACACGTGGTGGTGGTCGCCAACGGGCGCGACGGTGTCGCGGTGAGAGACACGGCGGGCACGTGGCGACGCCTGGGATTCGGGAAGAACGGGGGCCTGTCCGAGGCCGACGCCACGCCGGTGAACCGGTTCGGCGCATACGTCTGGAAGGAGACGACGGTCGCACTCCTGGCGGGGTTGGGAGTGTTCGCCCTCGCGCTGGGCCTCAGCCGCCCCCGCAGGGGCGTGGCGATCGTGGTGATCGTCAACCTCGTCGGCTGCCTGTGCGCGGCGCTGCTCCCGATCGCGCCCGACGTGTCGCCGACGGCGCGGCTGGCAGGGCCGCTCGGCCTGCTGGCCGTCGTCACCACGATGATCACCTTGCTGGTGATGACAGGCATGGCGGGGTTGAAGGCGAGGGAGCTGACCGCGGCGTTCGGGGCCGGTGTCTTCACCGCGCTCGCGGTCGCGCTGCCGTTCCACGGGTGGAGCGCGGGCCGGCCCGAGGACCACGGTACGGCGCTCGGCCTCTCCGTCGTCCTCGGGCTGGCCACGGCGGCGACCGGGCTGGTCGCCACCAGGCGGACCGCTACTACTTGACCGGCTCCAGGACGTCGAGCCCGACGTAGGGGCGCAGGGCCTTGGGAACCACGACGGAGCCGTCGGCCTGCTGGTGGTTCTCGAGGATGGCGACGATCCAGCGCGTCGTGGCCAGCGTGCCGTTGAGCGTGGCCAGGTGCTGGGGCTTGCCGTCCTTGTCGCGGAAGCGGGCGCCGAGCCTGCGGGCCTGGAACTCGGTGCAGTTGGACGTCGAGGTCAGCTCGCGGTAGCGCCCCTGGGTGGGGATCCAGGCCTCGCAGTCGAACTTGCGGGCCGCGGACATGCCCAGGTCACCGGCGGCCGTGTCGATGATGCGGTAGGGCACCTCGATCTTGGCCAGCATGTCCTTCTCCCACGCCAGCAGCCGCTGGTGCTCCTCCGCCGCCTCCTCGGGACGCACGTAGGAGAACATCTCCACCTTGTCGAACTGGTGGACGCGGATGATGCCGCGGGTGTCCTTGCCGTAGGAGCCCGCCTCGCGGCGGAAGCAGGACGACCAGCCCGCGTAGCGCAGCGGCAGCTGCGAGCCGTCGAGGATCTCGTCGGCGTGGTAGCCGGCCAGCGAGACCTCGGAGGTGCCGACGAGGTAGAGGTCGTCCTCGGGCAGGCGGTAGATCTCCTTGTCGTGCGCGACGTGGAAACCGGTGCCCGCCATGGTCTCCGGCTTGACCAGCACGGGGGTGATCATCGGGACGAAGCCCGACTCGATCGCCTGCTGCATGGCCATGTTGAGCAGGCCGAGCTGGAGCCTCGCCCCGGCGCCGCGCAGGAAGAAGAAGCGCGAGCCCGAGACCTTGGCGCCGCGCTCCATGTCGATGGCGCCGAGCAGCTCGCCCAGCTCCAGGTGGTCGCGCGGCTCGAAGTCGAACGCGCGGGGCTCGCCCACGGTCTCGAGCACGACGTAGTCGTCCTCGCCGCCGTGGGGCGCCTCGGGCTGGACGATGTTGGGGATCGTGCCGATGAGCTCCTCGAGCTCGACGGCAAGCTTCTCGGCCTCGGCCTCCGCCGACTTGACCTGCCCCGCGAGCTCCTTGGCCCGCTGGAGCAGCGCCTGCTTCTCCTCGCCTGAGGCCTTGGAGACCGACTTGCCCATGGACTTCTGCTCGGCGCGCAGGGACTCGAAGGAGGTCAGCGCGGCGCGGCGGCGCTCGTCGAGGTCGAGCAGCGTGTCGACGACGGTGTCGTCCTCACCGCGGGCACGCTGCGACGCCCGTAGCCGGTCGGGGTCCTCACGAAGGGTACGCAGGTCAATCACCCCCCAAGGCTACCTAGGTGCGCAGTGCTCCCACACCCGATATCCCGTACGGCACGGCGTCGAGGCGCTCGCTCACACCTGACCCGCGCGCACGCGCGCCAGCCAGTCGCTCGCCTCGGCGAACTCGTTGTCGGCCGTGCCGCGCTTGATCTGGGGCGCCACGCCGTCGGCCCGCGGGTAGCTGCCGAGGAAGCGGACCTCGCCGCAGACCCGGTGCAGCCCCGAGATCGCCTCGCCGACACGGGCGTCGGCCACGTGGCCCTCGAAGTCGAAGTGGAAGAAATAGCGGCCGATGCCCTCGCCCGTGGGGCGCGACTCGATGCGGCTCAGGTTGACCCCGCGCATCGAGAACTCCGTCAGCATCTCCAGCAGCGCGCCAGGATGGTCGTCGGCCAGGAAGACCACGAGCGTGGTGCGGTCGGAGCCGGTCGGCTCGGGCAGCGGCCCTGGGCGCGACACCCTGACGAACCGGGTCTCGGTGTCGGAGCGGTCGCCGATGTCGGCCACCACCTCGACCAGCCCGTAGTGCTCGCCCGCGATGCGCGCGGCGATGGCGGCGTCGTACGGCGAGCCTGGCAGCGACACCTCCTGGGCGGCGGCGGCCGTGGACGGCGCGGCGACGACCACGGCGTCGGGCAGTTCGCGCGCGAGGAAGGCCCTGCACTGGGTGATCGCGGCGGGGTGGGTGTAGACGCGCTTGATGTGCCAGAGCGAGGTGTCGGGCCTGGCCAGCAGGGAGAATCGCACGGGCAGCAGGAGCTCGGCGGAGATGAGCAGCGGCTCGCCCCAGGCGAACTCGTCGAGCGTGGTGGTGATGGCGCCCTCGAGTGAGTTCTCCAGCGGGACGACGGCGCCGTCGGCCTCGCCTGAGCGGCACGCGTTGAGCGCGGCGCTGACTGTGGCGCAGGGCAGGCGCTCGGCGTTTGGCTCCATGAGCCGCAGGGCCTCTTCGGTGAAGGTGCCCTCTGGCCCCAGGTAGGCGAGGCGAGACATACCTACAGGGTAGTCAACGTCTTGCCATCTGGGGCTCGAACTCGGGACCGAGGCCGAGCCTGGCCGCGCGCACCGCCTCCTCCTCTTCTGGGGACAGCTGCTGCTGCCCCTTCCCGCCCACGACGGGACGCACGTAGGTGCGTGTCTCGGAGCGGCCGTTGATGGAGGTGAGCACGATGCCGTCGCCGAGGCCGTTGATCATCGCGACGGAGAAGGAGAGCCGCCCTGTCATCTCCGCCAGCGCGTCGTAGCGGTAGACCGCGACGTCGCGGATGGCCTTGAGGTCGCCCCTGCTCTCGCCGGCCTGCCTGGTGATCATCCGCTGGCAGTCGTCGACGGCCGCTCGCGCCTGCCTGAGCGCCACATATCCGATGACGACGCCGCTGACGCCCGCGAGCACGCCCACGATCATCCAGAGAGTAATCAGCACATCACCAAGAGTGTCACAAGATCTGGCGTCGTTTGGGCAACCAGACCCCAAGCAGCCAGACGAGGGCTATCGCGCCCAGCCCGAAGGCGTTCTGCACGATCTTGCCGATGACCGGGCTGACGACCGGGATCTCGGCCGCCTTGATCGCCACCCCCCACCAGGGGATCGGCACCACGTAGAAGAGCCACACGCCCAGGGCCACCCGCAGGCGCACCACGTCGCGTCCGTCGCCGACCAGCGCGCCGAGGACGACGACCACCCAGGCCAGGTGGTGGATCCAGGCGACGGGCGACAGCAGCACGGCCATAAGCCCGGTCAGCGCGACCGCGGTCATGGTGTCGAGCCTCTCGAAGGCGTGACGGGCGTAGCGGAAGCCGTACCACGCGACGACGGCCACGAGCGCGAGCCAGAGCACCGACGTCAGCCACTCGGGCAGATAGAGCCTGATCAGCATGCCGCGCATCGACTGGTTGGTGGTGGCCGCGTTCGCGCCCAGGCGCTCGGGGTCGAGCAGGGCCCTGAACCAGAAGTCGACCGCGTCGCGGGGGATGACCGCGAACGGCATCAGCGTGAACGCCGCGGTGGAGAAGGCCGCCATCCAGAACGTCTTCCACTGCCTGGTGACCAGCAGGTAGACGAGGAAGACGCCGGGCGTGAGCTTCACCGCCGTGGCCAGGCCGATCAGGAACCCGCGCGGCCACCACGGCCGCTTCGCCACGCAGTCGGCCAGGCACAGCGCCACGAGCAGGATGTCGACCTGCCCGAAACGCACCTGGTCACGGATCGGCATCAGGTAGGCGCACGCCACCATCAGGAACGCGAACACCAGCGGGTTCCTGTTCACCTGCCTGAACGCGAAGCCGACGGTGACGGCCAGCGCGGCGAAGACGCCGGCCGTCCACACCCACTGCGCCGTCTCCCACGACATCCAGGCCAGCGGTACGGCCAGCAGCGCCGCGACCGGCGGATAGGTGAAGGGCAGCAGCTGCGGCGCGGGGGTGAGGAAGTCGTAGACCGGACGCCCCTCCAGCAGCATCTGCCCGCCGGTGCGGTAGACGTCGAGGTCGACGAGGCGCTGGTCGTCCGCGTTGGTCAGCCACGTCTCGACGAGCGGCCACACGGCCAGCACGACGAGCACCGCGGCCAGCGGCCACAGCCACCACCGCCGCCAGATCGAGGGCGCTCCACCACCTGTCACGATGTGGCACGTTACCGTGGCTCTAGCCGTTCTTGGGCGTTGACTCTGGGGGTCCCCGCATGCCGTACCGCACCCTGGCGCGCCTCTGCCTGGGCCTGCTCGCCCTGCTTCCCGTCCTCGTGGGGGCGGCCTCGGGCACGGCGGGCGCCGCCGCCGAGAGCAGGGTCGCGGTCGTCGGCGTGCCAGGGCTGCAGTGGAGCGACCTCGACCAGGCGCGCACGCCGCACCTGTGGAAGCTCGTCGGCCAGGGCGCCTCCGCCTCGCTCTCGACGCGCGTGGTGCCGCCGCCGAACAGGGGAACCTCCTGCCCGATGGCCGGGTGGCTGACGGTGTCGGCCGGTCAGCGCGCGGGCGCGCCAGGCTGCGTCATGCCGGAGGCGCCCACGGGCGGGGCCGTGCCCGGCTGGGCGGAGCTGACCGCCTTCCAGGACGGCACCGGCTACGACGCGGTGCTCGGCACGCTGGGACAGACCGTCGTGGACGCGGGCGGCAGGGTCGCGGCCATCGGGCCGGGCGCGGCCCTCGGCGCCGCCGACAGGTCAGGAAAGGTCGCCGCCTACGCCGACGCCCCAGAGGGCCTGGCCGACCCCGCCTCCTACGACCTGATCGTGATGGAGGCCGACCAGCTCGCCCGTGAGTGGACGGCGCTGCCCCCCGACAGCGACGGCGTGCCGCCCGATCTCACGGCGGCCGCCAGGCGGAGCGCCGCGGCCGAGGCCGACCGCAGGATCGGCGCCTTCCTCGACAGGCTGCCCCCGGGCACGACGGTCCTGGTGGCCGGGGTCTCCGACACCTCGGCCGCCGCGCACCTGCACGTCGCCCTCGCGTACGGCGGGCCGTACCGCCACGGGTTCCTGACCGCCACCTCCACCCGCCAGGACGCGCTCGTCACGATCACGGACCTCACCGCGACCACGATCAAGAACCTGGGGCTCGCCGTGCCCGCGGGCGTGGTCGGGCGAGGGTGGGAGAACGGCGGAGAGGCGCCCCCGACCGTCGCGGAGAGTGTCACCCGCCTCGCCGACGAGGACCTCGCCAGCCAGGTGCTCAGAGAGGTCAGAGGGCCCTTCTTCGCCGTCTTCGTGGCGGTGCAGGTGCTCTTCTACGCCGTCGCCGCGCTCGTGCTGCGCAGGCGCCGTTCGTCCCGGAGCGCCGAGGCGCCCGTCGAGGACGCCGCGAGGTCGCGGGTGCTGGTCGCGGTCCAGGTGGTGGCCGTGGTCAGCGGCGCCGTCGCGGTCTCCACCTTCCTCGCCCAGCTGGTGCCGTGGTGGAGCCTGCCCGCCGCGATGCCCGCGCTGATCGTCACGATCCTCGCCTTCGCCGGGCTCATCACCGCGCTGGCGTTCGCCGGCCCGTGGCGGGCGCACGTCCTCGGCCCGCTGACCGTGGTCGCGGGCGTCACCTCGCTGGCCCTCCTCGTGGACGTCATGACCGGCTCCAGACTCCAGGTCAACGCCGTCACCGGCTACGAACCCGTCACGGGAGGGCGCTTCTACGGCTTCAGCAACATCGCCTTCGCCGTCTACTCCACCGGCACCGTCCTCGCTCTGGCGGGCCTGGCCCAGTGGCTGCTCGGCCACCTGCGCAGGAGCGTGGTCGTGCTGGTGTGCGCGGTCTACGGGGCGTTCGCGGTCTTCGCCGACGGCTGGCCTGCGTGGGGCGCCGACTTCGGCGGCGTCCCCGCGTTCGTGATCGGCCTGGCGGTCTTCCTCATCCTGCTGTCGGGCCGTAGGGTCTCGCTGCTCAAGCTGCTGCTGGTCGGGGCGGCAGGCGCGGCGCTCATCGGGGTCATCGCCTTCGCCGACTGGCTGCGCGCCGCCGACCAGCGCACCCACCTGGGCACCTTCGTCCAGCAGATCATCGACGGACAGGCCTGGACGGTGGTGTGGAGGAAGTTCAGCTCGATGGTCGGCATCACCGTCGGGAACTGGCAGCTCACCCTGCTGTCCCTGGTGGCGCTGGCCTTCCTGTTCTTCGTCCTGGACCGGCCCTCGCGGTGGGGAGCCTCGGCGCTCGGCCGCGCCTACGGCTTCGCCCCGACCCTGCGCGCGGGCCTGTTCGGCGCTCTGACCTGTGCTTTCGTCGGCTTCCTCGTCAACGACTCGGGCATCGCGATCCCGGCCATGGCGCTGACGGTGGCCGTGCCGCTCACTCTGGCCGCGTGCGTGCGCGCGCTGCAGCTCGCCACGCCCACCACGCAAGACCCGCCGTCAGCGCCAGCAGCGACCACGGCACCACCTGCTGCCTGACGACGGTCCTGAGCCACTCGAGGTCGGCGGGCTGGCCGTCCACTCTGGCAGGCAGGTAGGCCAGCGACAGCAGGGTCAGGTGCGCGGTGAGGAAGAGGTCGACCCTCGAGGCCGCCACCATGGCGACCAACGCGAAGGCCAGCCCGTCGTACCAGGGCAGGATGTACGGCGTCGCGAACACGTACGCGACGACGAGCACCGCCGCCACCCTCGCCGCGTCGGCGGGCGGCGGCTGGAGCCTGAACAGCGCCCACGCCAGCAGGGCCATCACAACCACCGCGCCCACCTGGATCTCGCCCCTGTAGGCGCTGCCCTCTCCGACGACCGCCTGCAGCCATCCCTGGACGAGCTTCCAGAAGGAGGCGTGCGAGATCGCCTTGCCCGCCCTGCTCACCTGATCGAAGGCGTGTGTCCCCGCCCAGAGGTAGCCGAGCGTGGCCACCCCGAGCGCCACGCCCGCGACCAGCGCGAGCCGTCGTGGCCGCCGCCTGAGCTCCCACGCGGGCCCGAGCGCCACCAGGCCCACGTTGAGCTTCACCGCGACGCCGAGGCCGAGCAGCGCTCCCGACGCCGCCAGCCGTCCTCTGGACACCGCTCCCTCCGGGAGAGCCGGGCCGCGGGCGCTCACCACCAGCGCGGCCACCATGAAGGCAATGGCCAGCGTGTCGACGTGCAGCCCCGCGACGAGCTGGTAGAGCAGCAGCGGGTTGGCCGTCCACAGCAGGGCGGCCCTCAGCCGCAGGGCGGGATCGTCGCGGGTCAGGCGGTCGAGCAGCAGCCCCGCGGCGATGAACGCGGCCGCGTTGACCAGCGCCATCACGAAGATGGTCAGCCTGACGGAGTCGCCGCCGACCCAGCTGGCCAGCGCCTGCACCGCCGTGGCCACGGGCCCGTAGACGCTGGGCTCCTCCCGCCACGGCGCCTCCACGGCCGCCGCGACGCGATCGCCTGGAAGGTCGGCCGCGCCGCTGACATAGGGGTCGATCCCGAGCGTGACCATGCGCCCGTAGGCGGCGTAGTTGAGGTGGTCGGCCGATCCGGAGGGCGGCAGGAAGGCCAGCGCGGCGGCGGCCAGGCAGCCTCCCAGCACCAGCGCCCGCGCCACGCCTTCGCCGAGGGCACGGGTGCGCCGCAGGCCGCAGAGAAGGCCCAGGCCGCCCAGGACGACGGCGAGCGCTGCGAGCGCGATCACGAGATGCGATGAGGGCCGCGCGTCGAGGGAGTACGGCGGCTGCCAGCCAGGCCCTTCGAGCCCCGGCACCATCGCCGAGGGCCCCAGCAGTCCGATGGTGATCGTCAGCAGCACGGATCCGGCGATGAGCACCGGCGCGGCGCGCGCGGCGAGCCCCGGCCCAGCCTCGGTCCTTGCCTGCGATGTCACCTGCAGATTCCAGCACATCACGGGGACAGGCCGCACCCGAGAGGACGACGGCCAGGCCGGATGGACTACGACCTGAGCTTGGCGAGGTTGTCGCGGATCACCGGCTCGCGGGTGGCCAGGGCCCGTGCCACGTCACGAAGCTGCCGTGCTCTGTGCAGCTGCGCATGCCAGTCGGTGCCCGTCGCACGGTGGGCCATCTCCACCTCGACCTCGACCACCGTGAACCCCTTGCGCACCAGGTCGATGGTCAACCCGGTCTCCACGCCGAAGCCGTGCGCGAGGGGTCTGGCGGCCTCGAAGGCCTCCCTCGTCAGGCAGCGCTGGCCGTTCAGGGGCTGGGTGGCGGAGAAGCCTGAGGCCCGCCTGATCCCGTCGCGCGAGAGACGGACCACGACGCCGTGGCCGCCCAGCTTCACCCTGGTGGCGAAGACCGCGATGGTCATGTCCGCCTCGCCTGCGCGTACCGGCTCCACGAGGCCGGCGGCCGCGCGGGCGGTCTCTCCCAGGTCGGCGTCGAGGAAGAGCAGGTGCCTGGGCACGGCGGCGTCGAGCAGCCGCACCGCCTCCGCGCCGCTCTCCATGGCGCTCGCCTTGCCGCGGTTGCGGCTGTGGCGGACCACTCTGGCGCCCGCGGCGCGCGCGACCCTGCCCGTCTGGTCGGTCGAGCCGTCGTCGACGACCACGACGAGATCGACGCCTGGCAGCTGGAGCGCCGCCGTCACGGTGGCGCCGATGCGTTCTGCCTCGTCCTTGGCGGGGACGATGACCGCGGTGTCCGTCACGAGCCCTCTGAGATCAGCAGCTCCTCAGGCACTTCCTCGTGCACGGTGAAGACCGAGTCGAGGCCTGTTACCTGCAGGATCTTCCTGACGGCTGGCCGCGGCGCGGCCACCTCGAGCTGCCCTCCACGCTCCCTGACGCGCTTGAGCGCCGAGAGCAGCACGTTCATCCCGGTGGAATCGCAGAAATCCACCTGGGACATGTCTATGACCACACGGCTGGGCCCGTCCTGCAGCAGTCGGGTGAACTCCGACTGCAGGCGGGGCGCCGTATAGAGGTCGATTTCACCGGCGATCGCCACGAGGGCCTGGCCGGCATGTGATCGAGTCGAGACCTTGAGCTCCACATGGGCAGGCTAGCGGCGTCGGGGCTCTGGGTCACGTTCTCACGCCGATAGGGGGCGGTCTGGTTTTTGTCTCCCGTTTCGGCCTCATGAAAACGCAGAGTACGCGAAGCTTGACAGTGTGAAACCGGCAAGGCCCGGAGAGGGGTGAGGTGGTAACGGCTTCCATGCCTGTCGCGTCAGTCGCTCTGACCGGCAGGGATACCCGGCTTGGAGGTCCTCCGCACCCCGCCCGGTGCCTGAATCTCAGGGAGAGGACACTATGCAACCCACTCGCTCACGACTCGTCTCCGGCCTGCGAGCCCCGGGCCGCCGCGGGAGCAGTCGATGAACGATGACCTGTACGAGGACCCCATCCGCCAGCGACTACGTGAGCACCTGGAGGCCATGCTGATCCGCGCGGACAAGGCCGCCTCGTGGCGCGAGGAGACCGGCCGCCTTCGCGGACTGGTCAACCATGACGGATTCGTCCCCATCCGCACGCGGCTCTCGACCGAGGACCTCGACTTCCTCGCCGACGCGCGCGACGACCTGCTCACGTTCACCGAGCTCGGGTTGCGACTGCTGGACCTGCACCAGCCGCGCGACGCGGGCGGCATCACCAGCGATCACGCCCATCCGATCCTGCGATGCCGCAGTTGCATGTGGCGCTGGCCGTGCCCGACCTTCCGCGCCTTCTCCGACTCCTTCGGCCCGGCTCCAGCGCTCCCCGAGTCGGCCTGAGCGGGCTCACCGTAAGGCGTCATCGGTAGGAGCGCCACGCGGCGGCGAGACGTCGCGCGGCTTCGGTGAGCTGATCTGGATGGAGGAGGAAGTGCATGCGGATGCGATCGTCGGCACCACCGCGCGCCGCCGAGATCGGTCCTGGGTATATCGCGACGCCGTGGCGCAGCGCGACCTGAGCGAAGGTGACGGCGTTCCCTTTCGGCAACCGCGCCCACAGGGTGTGGCCGCCCGCGACCGGCGGCACCTCCCAGTCGGGGATCAGCCGCGCCACCTGCGCACGCAGGTGGTCGTGTCCGCGTTCCAGGTCGGCGACGCGGCGTTCCACCAACGCGTCGAGCCGCGGCAGCAGGTACGAGGCGGCGATCTGCGCCGGTACGTTGCTGCCGTGGTCGTGAAGGTTCCGGAGTCTGACGAGCTGGGCGATCAGTGGTGCCGGTGCGCGTAGCCAGCCCGTGCGAAGCCCCGCCCACACGGTCTTGCTCAGCGAGCCGATCGTGATCACCGAGTCCGCGTACGAGCACAGGGGCGGTGGCCGGTCCTGACCCGCGAACAGGAGGTCGGCGAAGGCCTCGTCCTCGATCAACGTGATGCCCGCGGCCACCGCGGTGTCGACGAGTCGCCTGCGGGCCGGGGTCGGCATGACGGTACCGGTCGGGTTGTGGACGGTCGGAATCGCGTACGCGGCGATCGGGCGGACGTCGCGCGCCGCGGCGTCGAGGCCGGGCAGTCCGACCGGCAGCGTATGCAGCCGGGCGGCCGCCTCGCGGAAGGCCTCCAACGCCCCCGGGTGTGTGGACGCTTCGACGACGACCCGGTCGCCGGGTTTGAGCAGTGCGCGCGCGAGCAGTGACAACGCCTGCTGGGCGCCGTTGGTCACGATGATCTGCCCGGGATCGGTGGGCACACCGCGCCGGCCGTATCGGTCGGCGATGGCGCGCCGCAACGTGGCGTGCCCCGCGGGGTGGTACCCGACATCGTCGGTGATCTGGGGAAGGTGGCGCACGACCTGCTCGTACGCGTCGATCACTTCGGTCGGCGGGGTGGGCGGAGCGGAGAGGACGAGCTGGATGACCTCGTCGGCGGAGTAGCCCAGGCTCAGCAGCGTCGCGCCGGACGTGTCCTGTCGTGAGGTGGGTCCGGCCACGCGAGTGCCGCTGCCCTGGCGCCTGACGATCTTGCCCTCGGCCTGCAGCTGCTCGTAGGCGTTGACGACGGTGGTGCGCCCGACGGCCAGCGTCGCCGCGAGAGCGCGGTCGGGCGGCAGCAGCGTGCCTCCCGGCAGCTCGCCGTCGTCGATGAGCCGACGCAGGGCGGAGGCGAGCAGCAGGTACAGCGGGCCACGTCCCGCAGCCCACTGGCCCAGACGTTCGGTCAGATCGATTGGCTCCATAGGCAAACCAATTCTGGCGGATTGGCTCTCGCCGCGCGCGGCGGCGACTTCGATGATCGGAGCGTGAACGCCATCCTGCGCGGGGCGATGCGGTGGCATCGCCCGCTCATGCTCGTCGCCGCGGTGACCGCGCCCTTCGTCGTGCTCTCCCTCGCCGGACTCGTGTTCGACGACCGCGTCCTGGTCGGCGCGCCCATCTGGCTGAAGCCTCTCAAGTTCGCCGTGTCCATCGTGATCTACGCGGTGACCCTGGCCTGGCTGACGACCTACCTGCCGCGCACCCGGCTCGCCCGCTGGACCGCCACCGCCATCGCGATCCTCCTCGCGATCGAGTACGTCATCATCGTCGGTCAGGTGCTGCGCGGACGCCAGAGCCACTTCAACGTCGCCACCCCGCTCGACGCCGTCCTGTGGGGCGCCATGGCCGTGTCGATCACGCTGCTGTGGATCGGGAACCTGGTCCTGGCCTTCTTCGTGATGCGCCGCCGGATCGGCGACGCCGCGGTCACCTGGGCGCTTCGCGCGGGGACGGTCATCTCGCTGGCAGGCATGGCCATCGCGTTCCTCATGGCCAAGCCGACGTCGGAGCAGCGGACGTCCATGAGCGACGGCACCTTCGCGGGGATCGCCGGCAGGCACAGCGTGGGCGTCGCCGACGGCGGGCCGATCATGCCCGTCACCGGATGGAGCACCACAGGCGGCGACCTGCGCATCCCGCACTTCGTCGGCATCCACGCCCTGCAGGCGCTGCCGCTGCTCGCGCTGGCGCTGGCGCTGCTGGCGGCGTGGATCCCGGTGCTGCGCGCCGAGTCCGCGCGCGCCCGCCTGGTGCTGGTCGCCTCGGCCGGGTACGCCGGCCTCACGGGGCTCACGTTGTGGCAGGCCCTGCGCGGCCAGCCGCTGCTCCACCCGGACGGGCCCACCCTGCTGGCAGGCGGCGCACTGGCTGCCCTCGTCGCCGCGGGCGCGGTCTTCGCGCTCAGGACACTCCCCTCAGGCAGCGAGTGAACAGCGCTCAGCCGCCGCCTTCGGTGGCGGCTTTGCGGCTTCGAGTGGCGGTCACGTTAGGTGATGGCTTTGTGTCGAAGCCTTTTGTGATCAGCCGTGTGGCCAGCACCAAGCTCTGGAGGGCCAGTGGTGCGTTGAGGGCCAGGTAGGGAAGCGCGACGACATCAGCCAGACGAAACAGCACCAGGAAGCTCGCCAGCATGGCTGATCCGGCCCCGATGAATCCCCACGCGGACAACCAGCGAGGCACGAATCTCGACCGATACAGAATGCGGAAGAACAGCAGATCGCCGAGGCTCAGCGAGATGATCGATGCGACATGATTGACCAGGTCGCGTGCCGTCCGCAGCAGCTCACCCAAGGTCTCCAGATGAGACGCGCCCAAGGCGTCGGCCTGGGTGAATTCCTGACCCAGCACCAGAAACAAGGGCAGGGAAATCACGCCTATGAGATGGAACGTCGCCGCGATCAGCCTGAACCCAAGAAAACCCAGGCTGAGCGCTTCGTTCTCCATCCGCAGTAGCGGATACAGGTACAGCGCGAACCCGACATAGGCGGGGATCATGATGAACTGCGAAACTGCGCCGACGATGACCTGGCTCTCATGCGAAGAGATGAGCTCGAGATAGCGGGGCTCCTCGATAACGGGAACAACACTCAGCACGCCGGCGATCATGCCCACGATGACCAGTGCGCCCGCGATCGCGGTTGCTCGCCTGTTGGTGTTCATCACGCCTTTCCCGCAGATGCCGACATCTCTCTTACACTTGTAAGGACGGTACCCTTACATACGTAAGGCTGCAACGGTTCTGCGACAAGAACGAGGTTTGTGCCCGGAGCGTCGATGCCCCGCCCACCGCTCAGCGGGCGGCGCGTGATCGAGGCGGCGGGGGTGTCGTCGTCCAGGAAGGTGGCGTCACAGCGGTCAGCGTGCGCGGCACAGAGCGGCTCCGCGTCGAAGCCACGTCGCTGTATCGCCCCGTCGCAAGGACGCGACCCTTCACGGGATCCCGACGCCGCCTTCAGCGCGATGGAGCCCCCAGCGTCAGGCCTCGAGCGGCGGTTAGGGGAGTAGCGACGGGAGCTGGTGGAGAAGTGGCAGCGGAGCCGCGCATGCGTGCCTGGTGGACAAGGCGCGGCTGGGTCGGAGACGAGGCCGGTTGATCACCACTCGTCCCAGCTCGACCATGCGTGCCAGGGGCCGAAGATCGGATCGAGTCGCTCCACGTCGTCCTCGGGCATCTGGCCGGCCGGGCTCCATACGAAGCCTGCCGATGTGCGTACCAGCCAGTCATCGACGCTGAATCGGGCTCCGCCACCAGGCGTTGCCTCTGACCAGCAGACAGGGTAGAGGCCGACCAGTCGGCATTCGTGGGAGTGGGTGCCGCTTCGAGCCACGGTCTGGGCGTAGTCGGTCAGGGCGGAGTGCGACAGCGTGAACCGTACGAGGAACGGGACGTCGGCGGTGATCGCCGCGACGGTGGAGCCGGCGATGATCCACGGCATCAACCAGCGGAGCAAGTGCGCGGATACCGCGTTGACGTCAGCTATCAGCGCTGGGATGGCCCGCATGATCCACAGCAGGTAGAGCAAGCCACCCGCGATGAACGCCCAGAGGAACAGTTCGACGTACAAGTACGGCCCACTGGCCCACCACAGGCACACGAGCGCCGCGAGAGAGAACGCCGTGATTAACGGCCACCCGGGCGGCTTGGTGATCACGACGTCACCTTAGCGATCAGTCGGGCCACACCGACAGGCGGTTAGACGGGCTTACAGTTCCTGTGATCTCGCCTGCATTCCCCCAGACGAGTCGCAGGCGGCAGGGGGGGCTAGCTGTTCCCACGGTTCGGACAGGAACTCTGAGCGCGGCTCGCGAATGAGCACGGCGGTCACGTGGCCACCGTGGGGTCCGTGATCGTCAGCTCCGGAGGGGGTGTCAGCCGCCGCCCTTGCTGAAGTGCTGGTAGTCCTTGGTGCCTGACCAGGAGCCGCCCCATTCCCAGCCGACGGCGGCGAAGGCCTTCACCACGCGGTCCCCCGGATTGATGACGCCCGGCCTGTCGAGAGGGCGTTCGGTGAACCTGCGGGCGTTGGTGTGGGCGGTGTCGCCCGAGGCGGTGACGTACGGGTTCTCGCGCGGGTTGAGGTCGACGGCCTCGCCGTAGGCGTGCTTGGACCAGCTGCCCGAGCCCGTCGCCTGGCGGCAGTTGAAGGCCGAGGTGTTGTCGGCGTCGATCGAGTCGAAGTCGCTGCCCTTGAAGACGTCCACGAGCTTCATGCTCTTGATCGGATAACGCCAGCGGTACAGCCGCTGGAAGACGCTGACGATGTCGTCGGTGACGTTCTCGCGGACCACGAGCTCGCCGGTGTGCGCCTTGTCGTCGAAGCCCCAGTAGGTCATCGTGATCAGGCGCAGATCTCTGTAGTGGACGGGGCAGCCAGGCCGCCACGAATAGGGCAGCTGGTCGCGCTTGAGCGTGCTCACCTTCGACTCGAAGGCGGGCGGGCCCGTGGGGGTCGGCGTCGGCGGCGTCGGGGCGGGCGTCGGCGTCTGGCTGGACGTCGGGGTGGCCGTGCCGCTCGGCTCGAGGTCGGACGACGCGGTCGGAGCAGGACTGGTGCCGCAGGCGACGACCAGCGACAACACGGCTACGATGGCGCGTTTCACCTGGTCAAGCCTACTCCGTTCCCATGGGACGGCGCTCGTGAGGCGACGCCCATGGGACGGCGCTCGTGAAGCGACGCCCATGGGACGGCGCTCGTGAAGCGACGCCCATGGGACGACGCTCGTCAGACGAAGCACAAAGGCGACGCTCAAAGGCGACGCTCAAAGGCGACGCTCAAAGGCGGCGCTCATGGGACCACCAGAACCGTACGGCGTGCGCGCCGTACGAGCGCTCGTGCCACGGAGGCGTGCCAAGGGGAGCGGGAGCGGCCGACGACGATGGCGTCGGCCATGTGGGCGGCGGCGAGCGACTCCAGCTCCCTGGCCGCGTCTCCTCGCACGCTGACGAAGCGCCACGGCACGCCGTGGTGGCGCATCTCCTCGCGCAGGTCGTCGGCCAGGTCCTCGGCGGGGTCGGGGATGATCGGCGAGCCGGCGAAGAACCAGAACGAGGCGCTGTTGAGGCACTCGACGAAGGCGACCAGCAGGCCGGCCCTGTCACGACGGGCCAGGCCCACCGCGTACGCCAGGGCGTTGCGGCTGGGCTCCGTCCCGTCGTAGCCGACGACCAGGATGCCCGCGCCGTCCTTGCCTGTCTCGAACCGGCCCTCGGGGAGCCGGTTGGCCAACGGTTCCACGGCATGCTCTCAGTGGGAGGAGTCCACCGCGTGGCGGCCCCGGTGGGCCAGCTCGCGCAGCGCGTCGGCCGCGTAGACGACCAGCGTGACGAAGGCGCCTCCGGCGAGCAGGCCGCCGATCCACAGGTCGTTGATCGTGGCGTCGGTCCACTCCTCGCCGCGCGGCTGGTAGCCGACCACGAAGGGGGCGGCGACCAGCCAGAGGCCGCCGACGAACAGCAGGATGAGGGCGGATACGCCCAGCTTGGTCTTCATCGCCTGTGTCCGTTCGTCGTGGTGAGGTCCTCGCGCAACGCCTCGACCAGTGGGGCGAGCATGGTGGCCAGCTCGGCGGAGGAGGCGCCCGTGGGTGCGGGGGCGGGCTCGGGCGCGCGCTGCCGTACGGTGACCAGGCCCCTGGTGACGAGGTTCTCGTAGATGGCGGCGGCGAAGGCCGCCGCGCCTGCCAGACCGATCACGGCCACGCCGAGACCGGTGGAGAACTCCGTGATCGTGGGGTTGGACCAGTCCGCGGACTCGGGCTGGGTGCCCAGGGCGAAGGGCGCGATCATCAGCCACAGCCCGGCGAGCGACGCCAGGACCGCGGCGACGGCGCCCACGAACGTGCGAATCATGGGGTGACTCCTTCGGTGACTCTGTTGACGGCCGGCGTGGCCTGCGCCAGCAGGGCGCGCGAGGTGGGGCGCAGCACGCTGGTGGCCACGGCCCTCGCCCTGTCGCGTTCGGGCAGGTCGTCGGGGGGCGCCATCCGCGCCACGGCCGACACCAGCGCCGAGGGCTCGCCGTTCGCCCGTTCGACGCGCTGGGCGATGAGCTCGAGCAGCAGTCCCGCGAGGACCAGGTCGTCCTTGCTCGGCTGCTTGGGCGGCTCGACGTTCCCGCGCAGGGGCAGCTCCTTCAGGAACAGCACGGCGACGAAACCGAGCAGCGCGATCGGCACGCCGACCATGAAGACGGTCTCCAGCCCCCGCGTGAAGGACTCCAGCACGATGCCCCTGATCGGCTCGGGCAGCTGTTGGATGGCCGTGGGGCTGCCCAGCGTGACCGAGCCTCCGCCGCCCGCGGGGCTGATGTGCGCGGCCCTCATGAGCTCGGCCATCTCGTCCTTGAGCCGGTTGGACAGGATCGCGCCGAACGCCGCCACGCCCACCGCGCCGCCCAGTGACCTGAAGAACGACACGCCTGAGGTGGTGGAGGCCATGTCGCGCAGTTCGGAGCCGTTCTGCGCGGCCAGGATGAGCATCTGCATCGACAGGCCGAGGCCGACGCCGAGCACCGCCACGTCCAGGCCGATCAGCCACTTCTCCGAGTCGACGTGCAGGCGCGACAGCAGGAACAGGCCGACGGCCACCAGCAGCAGGCCGAGCATGGGGAAGATCTTCCACTTGCCGGTGTTGGTGACGATCTTTCCCGAGATCACGCCGGACAGGAACAGCGCGAACACCATCGGCAGCGTCATCAGACCCGACGCGGTGGGGCTCATGCCCTTCACGATCTGCAGGTACTGCGGCAGGTAGATCATCGCGCCGAACATCGCCACGCCCACGAACAGCGAGGCCAGGCTGGTCAGCACGAACGTCCTGTTGCGGAAGAGCCTCGGCGGCAGGATCGGGTCGCGCGCGCTCCGCTCGGCGAAGACGGACAGCAGCAGCGACACCACCGCGACGGCGCCGAGGAAGTAGCTCCAGAAGGAGTTCCATGCGAACTCGTGGCCGCCCAGGGTCAGCAGCAGCATCAGCGCGCTGGCGCCGGCCGTGATGGTCGTCGCGCCCCAGATGTCGATCGAGGTGTTGCGCTTGACCTTCGGCAGCTTGAGCACCCGCTGGATCACCGCGAACGCCACCACGGCGAACGGGATGCACACGTAGAAGCACCAGCGCCAGCCGAGCCGGTCGGCGTCGACGATGAACCCGCCGAGCAGCGGCCCCGCCACGGTGGAGATGCCGAAGACCGCGCCCATGTAGCCCGAGTAGCGCCCCCGCTCGCGCGGGGGCACGATGTCGCCGAGGATCACCTGCGACAGCGCCGACAGTCCGCCCACCCCCAGCCCCTGTACGGCACGCGCGGCGATGAGCTGGCCCATGTCCTGGGAGAGCCCGGCCGCGAGCGAGGCGGCGACGAAGAGGCCGAGCGAGACCTGGAAGAGCAGCTTCCTGCCGTACAGGTCGGAGAGCTTGCCCCACAGCGGTGTCGACACGGTCATCGTGAGCATCGTGGCCGAGGCGACCCAGGAGTACTGCTCCTGGCCGCCGAGCTCGCCCACGATCGTCGGCAGCGCCGTACCCACCACGGAGGTCGAGATCATCGAGGTGAGCATCGCCAGCATCAGCCCCGACATGATCTCGAGGATCTCTCTGTGGGAGTACTGCCTGCTTTGTACCATGCCGTGAAGTATACGCGCGTTTACTAGCCGCTCGGCAAGTGAAACTAGGCTTCAGCCATGGAGGTGCGGCTGCGCGATCGCGAGGCGACCAGGGAGCGCCTGCTCGCGGCGGCGCGGGCGCTGTTCGCCGAGCACGGCTACGAACGGGTGACCGTCCGCATGATCGCCGCGGCGGCCGAGGCGAACATCGCGCTGGTCGGGCGCTATTTCGGCTCCAAGGCTGGGCTGTTCGGCGAGGTGCTGGCGGGCGAGCCGACGGTCCGTCAGGTGCTCGAGGGCGACCTCGAAGGCCTTGCCCGCAGGCTCGGGGAGTACACGGCGCAGCGGATGCGCGCCGAGCCCGACAGCCCGATCCTGCGCACGCTGGAACGATCGGCGGGCGACCCCGAGATCCAGGCCCTGCTGAGCGAGCGCCTCAGGACGGCCGTGGTCAACCCGCTGGCGGCGCGGCTGGAAGGCGACGACGCGATGGCGCGCGCCCGCATGGCCACAGCGGTCTTCCTCGGCGTCGGCTCCGTCCGCAGACTGCTCGGGCCCTCCGACCCCACCCCCGAGGACGTGGACCGGCTGACCGGGCTCTTCGAGGCGTGCCTTCGCAGGCGCGGGTGACGGTTCACACGCCGGCTACCAGATCCACATGCTGTCCGCCCCGTCATCGCGGGGCGCGTGGAAGTGCGCGGCCTCGGGGCCGTGACGACTGCCCTCGTCCAGCGGGACGGTGAGGATGGCCTCGGGAAAGCGGAGGACGAGGTGCTCGTCGAGGTGAAGGCTGACGGCCTGGACCGTTCGCCCGATGAGGGCGCAGAAGGCGTCTCTTGATCCGGGACCTGGAAACACCCAGGTCCGGAGGCCTATCTGCACACGCGGGTCGGTCAGGGCTCGGAGCCTCGGCCCGTTGAAGTGGAACTCGACGTAGTCCATCACGAAGGCGACCGTGTTCAACTCCTCGCCTACGAGGCTGATCGGTCCTTCGGGGGCGGGGGTCATGCGTTCATTGTCGGGCGAACGACGTCAGCCCTCGCCGATGAAGCGTTCGCCGGCGGCCTCGATGCGGTGGATCTCGTCACGGAAGAAGCGGGTCAGCTCGGCGCAGGCGGCGGGGTCGACCGGTCCGCCTTCGCGTTTGGGCAGATCGGGGTAGGGGCTGCCGATGACGAAGATGTTCTCGTCGTTGTAGTTGTTGGCCGGAGCGGTGTAGTTGAAGGAGCCGGCGATGACGACGGCGTCGTCGATGGTCATGAGCTTGTGGTGCAGCTTGCCGAAGGCGGGGCTGCGTTTGGGGAAGTACAGCTCGATGTGGGCGCGGTCCAGGTCGTGGGTGGCGGCCCAGGTCTGTGCGCCCTGGCCGGGGTCCATGGCGCCGGTGACGGTACGCCTGGCCGCCGCCAGGGCGATCATGGCGTCGTCGATGCCGGAGGAGCCGGAGAAGGTGAAGATCGCGAAATCCACCCGCTGGGTGGCCTTGAGCATCTGCTTCATGATCTCCAGCTCGGGCGCGTGGTCGGGCGCGAACAGCACCTTGACCGGGATGCCGTTGAGGTTGTAGGCCGCGGGGACCTTGCCGTGGGCGCCGCGGCCGAAGTGTCCGGCGCGCATCTGGTTGAACTCGGTGGTGTACTCGCGGCAGATGCGGGCGTCGTGGAAGACGACGACATGGTTGAGGTTGCGGTGGCAGTCGGTCTGGGTGAAGTTCGCCGACCCCGTCAGGATCGCCGACCTCGGCAGAGTGCGCTCGCGGTAGTCGCGGATGATGAACTTCTGGTGGAAGATCGCCGGGTTGTAGTCGGCCTTCACATCGACGTTGCAGCGCAGCAGCGCGCCCACGATCCTGCGATTCGGCTCCAGGCTCCGCGCGCCGGGCTCCTCGCCCCACTGGACGCGCCGGCGGGCGGCGGCCTCGTCCTCACCCGCCCTTACGGTGACCGCCGGCAGCTTGGCCGACTGCAGGTAGTCCTGCTCCAGCACCATGCGGACGCTCACGCCCCGGAAGCGCGCGTCCAGGATGGCCTGGGCGATGGGTTCGGAGTCGAGCTCCTGCACCGCGATGTCCAGCGAGTGCTTCGCCCCGCCGATGAAATCGATGATCACCTGCTCGAGGTCGTCAGCCGCACCGAGCTCGGTCGGTCCGACGAAGGCCTCGATCTTGCCGCCACCGAATGCTGCCATGGCGTCAGCGTGTCATCACGCGCCGTCGCCTTCAAGGATCACGGCAGGGCTACAGCAGAGAGAGCGCCTTGGCCACGCCGGGATCGCGCCCGGTGGCCAGGTCGAGGGCGCTCATGGGGGCGTAGTGGTCGACCGGGACGCCGATCGTGTCGATGATCTCGCGGGCGGGCCCGAGGTGCCGGACCTTGGGCAGCAGCAGAACGCTGCCGTCGTCGAGAAGGTACCCGTCCGACGGACCTGAGACGGCTCCGGCGGTGCGGGTCCCGACGAGAGTGCCCAGGCCGTGGCCCTTGACGGCCGCGCTGAAGTCCTCGCAGGCAGAGGCGCACCCGCGGTCGGTGAGGACGACCAGGCGCAGGCCGAGCAGCGGGACGCTGTCGTCGGTCCTGTTGGGCGCGCAGTCGCCCTCGAGCGGGCAGAAGTAGCTGGTGACCTTGCCGTGCGCGAACGCGCCGAGCAGCCGCGTCACCTCGCGAGGCGATCCGCCGCCGTTGCCGCGCAGGTCGAGGACCACCGCCTTCGGCTTACCCTGCAGCTTGGCGATGACCTGGTCGGCGGCGCCTTCGAAGAATCCGGGCAGCTGGACGTAGGTGACGCCGTCGCCGAGCCTCTTCGAGGTCGCCACCTGAGGCGGCCGCGTGACGGGGCCCTCCTTGAGCTCGACGGTGCGGGTCCGTCCCGTCGTGGGGCGCTTGAGCGTGAGCCGTACCGTGCCGGAGGCGAAGGCGTCGAGGATGCCCTGATTCACTGTGTCCCCGATGAACGCCGGCACGCCGTTGACCTTGACGATGATGTCACCGGCTCTGATGTCGGCCTTGGCGGCGGGGCTGTCGGACAGGACGCGGGTGATGAACATCGGCGGCCGGGCCGCGGGGTCGAGCTGCGGTCCCTGCTGGGCCGACACGCCCACGATGCCTGTTCCTGTCGGCCCGCCCTGCGGCGGCGGGGCCGGCCTGACCCAGCGGGCATGGTTGTCGTGCAGCCCCGCGACCATGCCGGTGATCGCGGCTCGTAGCGCGGCGGGGTCGCCGGTGCCGAAGACCTTCGCGAAGGCGGTCCAGTCGGTGTCGCGGTTGCCTGTCATGGCGGGCAGCTGGAGGTCGGCCCGGTCGGCGCCGCGTCGCATCAGGTCCTGGGTGTAGGCGGCGAGGGCGCTCTTCAGCAGCGCCTTGGGCTCCATGGCGGGGCCGCTGTAGTAGTTGTCCAGCACGCAGAAGTACGCCTGCCGGAGCGTGTTCACCGAGGTCGGCGGCGCCGACTGCGGCGGTGGCGCCGTCATGGCGGTGCAGTTCCCGCCCGGGAGGGTCGCCGCCTTCGTCGCGGACGTGGGGGTCGGCGCGGGCGTGGGCGCGGCCGCGGACAGGGAGCAGGCCGTCAGCAGGACGGCGGCGCAGAGAGCTCTGATCATGACCGCAGCGTGGCCGTAAGGCGATTGCGCCGTCGTGAACGGATCCGTTAACGCCGCTGTTACCGCGATTCGGGTACGAACGTCGGCATGCGGGTTCTGGTGGCGGAGGACGAACACGACCTGGCCGATCTCGTGGCACTGGGGCTGCGCCGCCACGCCATGGCCGTCGACGTGGTCTACGACGGGGCCGCCGCGGTGGAGCGGCTGGCGGTGCACGACTACGACGTGCTCGTGCTAGATCGGGACCTGCCCGAGATGCACGGCGACCTCGTGTGCCGTGAGCTGGTGGCGCGCGGGAGCCGTACGCGGATCCTCATGATGACGGCGGCGGCGTCGGTGCCTGAGCGGGTCGCCGGCCTCGGGATGGGGGCCGACGACTACCTGCCCAAACCGTTCGACTACGCCGAGCTGGTCGCCCGCGTGCAGGCGCTGGGGCGGCGCAGCCGGTCGCGGACACCTCCGGTGCTGAGGCGGGACGGCATCGTGCTCGACACGCACCGGCTGCAGGCGTCGCGGGACGGGCGGCATCTGCACCTGTCACTCAAGGAGTTTGCCGTCCTCGAGGTGCTGATGAGGGCGGACGGCGCGGTCGTGAGCGCGGAACGGCTGCTCGAAGAGGCATGGGACGAGAACGCCGACCCCTTCACCACGGTGGTACGGGTCGTGGTCAGCCGCTTACGGGCGAAGCTGGGCGACCCGCCGTGCATCCGGACGGTTCCCGGCGCGGGATACCTGCTGTGACGACGGTCCGGGTACGGCTCACGCTGATCTACTCCGGATTGTTCCTGCTGACCTCCGTCATCCTGCTGGTCACGGTCAACCTGCTGCTGAGCCAGGCGCTGGACAGGCGCATCGCGGGGCTCCCCGTGGCACCGGTGGCGCCGCTGCCAGGGGTGGCGAACGATCGGCCGCCTCGGCTGCCTGAGCTGGTCGACGAGGTGATCAGCTACCAGTGGGGGGTGACCGCGCTGACGGTCGGGATCCTCGCGCTGGTGTCGGTGGTCGTCGGCTGGCTGGTCGCCGGCCGGATCCTGCGGCCCGTCCATCGGATCACCGCCACCGCGCAGCGACTGTCCCTGTCGACCCTGCACGAACGCATCGCGCTCGTCGGGCCGAAGGACGAGCTGAAGGAGCTGGCCGACACCTTCGACGCGATGCTCGACCGCCTCGAACGCTCCGTCGAAGGGCAGCGGCGGTTCATCGCGAACGCGTCCCACGAGCTGCGGACCCCGCTGGCCGTCCAACGAGCGGCGATCGAGATCGGCCTGCCCGAGGACGTCGGCGAGATCCGCGACAAGCTCCTGCTCCACAACCGCCGCACGGAGAGCCTCATCGACGCCCTGCTGGTCCTGGCCCAGGCCGAACACGGCCTGGAGGACAGGGTTCCGGTCGCCCTGGACCAGGTCGTACGGCTCGTCCTGGCCGAGGCAGGCTCGGACGACGTCACCCTGACCACGCGGATCGAACCGTTCGCCGTCCAGGGGGACCCCGTCCTGCTGAACCGGCTCGTCACCAACCTTGTCGACAACGCGGTCCGCTACAACCATCCAGGCGGAACCGTCGAGATGACGCTCTCCCACGGCGTTCTGACGGTCGCGAACACCGGCCCGGAGGTGCCGAGGGAGCGGTTCGGCGACCTCTTCGAGCCCTTCAGACGCCTCCATACGACGCGTGAGCAGGGCGCCGGGCTGGGATTGTCGATCGTCGCGTCGATCGCGAAGGCACACGAGGCCGAGGTGCGGGCGAACCCCCACCCGGGAGGCGGACTGGAGGTCGTCGTCGATTTCGCGGCGCATCGACCCTCATACGCCGATATTCAGGTGTGACACGTCACGCTGATCTGTACCGTGGGAATCGCTTCAGGCGCGAAAGCGCCGGTTCCTTCATCTGCCACATGAAACGACCCGGCGCCACCCTCGATCTCTGAAGCTCACAACTTGATATGCACCTTCCCGGTGCGATGGCAGCAGTTACTTCTTCGGCGAACACCCTTCGGGGTGGCGGGCTCGATACCCGCAACACTGCCGCCGACCTTGATCTCGGGAGGGATACAACTTCAGGGCGCGCCCGGTGCGCAGATGAGGGTTACTTCCTTTGGGAGGGTGAGGTCGCGGGTTCAAGTCCCGTCACAGGCTTCGGGCCTGTGTAGCTCAGTCGGCAGAGCGCACGAACAGTCACCTTCGTCGACTTCGATCTCGGGCGCGACTTTCGAACGAGGCCCCTCTCGACCGAACCACGAGAGGGGCCTCGCCGCGTCATGGCGAAGTTCAACAGCACGACCAGCAAGCCTGCGGTGTTCAGCCCGGTCACGACCGAGGCGACACCCTCGGGACGCACCCACGAGGGCGCTCCCGGCTACGTGCGCGACGCCAAGAGCGAACTGTTCCTTCTCGCGGTCTCCAACATGGTCGGCGAGAACACCTTCTACGAGAAGGCCGGCGACCGCGACGACCGCTTCCGCCGTCTCGTCCACCAGGTCGCGGTCGAGGACGTGGAGTGGCTGGCGCGCTTCCTGCCGTGGCTGCGCTCGGAGGCCAACATGCGTTCCGCGCCGCTCGTCGCGGCTCTGGAGGCGGTCAAGGCGCGCCTCGGCGCGGGGGAGCAGGGCCTGAACCGTCAGCTCGTCGGCAGCGTCCTCCAGCGGGCCGACGAGCCGGGCGAGGCGCTCGCCTACTGGACCTCGCGGTACGGCCGCGCCGTACCCAAGCCGGTCAAGCGCGGCATCGCCGACGCCGTCCAGCGGCTGTACAACGAGCGCAACCTGCTCAAGTACGACACCAGCTCCCGCGGCTGGCGGTTCGGCGACGTCATCGACTTCGTCCACCCGTCCCCCGACGCCGGTAAGCCGTGGCAGGGCGCCCTGTTCGAGCACGCCCTGGACCGCCGTCACGACCGCGACAAGCCCGTCCCGACGCAGCTGCCGACGCTGATCGAACGCGAGCGACTCATGGCGCTGCCGGTGGAGGCGCGTCACGCCGTCCTCGCCGCCGAGACCGAGCGTCTCGCGGCTGCCGGCATGACGTGGGAGGCGCTCGCCGGCTGGCTGCAGGGCCCGATGGGCAAGGAGGCGTGGGAGGCGATCATCCCGTCGATGGGCTACATGGCTCTTGCTCGTAACCTCCGCAACTTCGACGAGGCGGGGGTCTCCGACGAGGTCGCGAGCCAGATCGCCGCCAAGCTGAGCAACCCTGAGGAGGTGGCGCGGTCGCGGCAGCTGCCGTTCCGGTTCTACTCCGCCTACCTCAACGCGCCCTCGCTGCGGTGGGGCCACGCCCTCGACAAGGCGCTGAGCCTGGCCACGGGCAACGTCCCGGCGTTCAGGGGACGCACCCTCATCCTCGTCGACACCTCCGCCTCCATGACGAGCAGCCGCGTATCCGGCCGGTCGTCGGTCACGCCAGCGCATGCCGCCGCCCTGTTCGGCGTCGTCCTGGCCTCCAAGGGCGGAGCCGACCTGTACGGCTTCGCCGACAGAGTGTTCAGGCACGACCTCGGTAAGGGCGCTTCGGTGCTGAAGGAGCTCAACCGGTTCGTGGGGCGCAGCGGCGAGGTCGGGCACGGCACGCAGATCGCCGAGTCGGTCCGCCGCACCTACGACGGTCACGACCGGGTCATCATCCTGTCCGACATGCAGACCATGAACGGCTACGGCGGCAACGTCACCGACGCGGCACCGAAGCACATCCCGATGTACGGCTTCAACCTGGCCGGCTACCAGCACGCGGCCATGCCTGCCGGGTCGGGGAACAGGCACGAACTCGGCGGCTTCTCCGACGCCACGTTCAAACTGATTCCCCTGCTGGAGGCAGGCTGCAACGCCGACTGGCCGTTCTGACCGGCGAGTCGAGTCACTCGCAGTTCTCGCCGCGATGACGATGTCGAACGCCACCCGAGGAGTAGACGCATGGAGCAGGCTGTGGACGACTTCTTCGCGAGGTACGGGCGCCGTAGGCGGAAGCTGGAGCACATCTGGCGCCCGTGGGTCGCCTACGTGGTGCTCTGGGAGGTCTGCAGCCACACCTGGCGATAGCCCGTGACAGGTGGCCGCCGATGAGAGGGCGAAGGGCTCAGCGGATCCGCCAGAGGCCCTCGTCCACGCGGATCTCGGGCAGGCCAGGGATCGGCGCTGTGGCCGCGTGGAGCACGGGCCGGTCGTCTTCCTCTTCCATCGCGGCGCGAAGACGGCTGCCGTCCGCCAGGGTCACCGTCCACAGCCCTGGCGGTTCGGTGGTGCCGTGCAGCACGTAGGCGCCGAAGTGCGCGGCGAACCTCGCGGCGAACTCACCCCTGCCCACCCGGTCGGCGAGACGTCCCTCGATGCCGACGTCGAAGTGCATCGCGAAATGGCCGTGGACCTGCTGGTAGGTGCAGAAGGCGGCGAAGACCACGTCCTGCGGGACGTCGCGCAGGTCCTCGGCGACCCGGTCGGCGTGGCCGACGAACAACTCGTGCTCGGCGATGCCGAAGCAGTCCAGCAGGAATTCCCGCAGCTCGGCCTCAGGGACGAGGCGGGAGGACAGGCCGTCGTAGCCCGTGGCCCGTGTCTCCGTCACGAGGACAACGTACTCAGGGCAGCGCCTGGCAGGACGGCGGTCGGCCCGTCATGAACCTTTTGCGCGAGGTCCGGTAAGTACGGGTGTTCGCCCACCCGGACCGAAAGGCACCCTATGCCCCAGCCCGCTGCGACCGTCGAGGTCGCCGACGCCGAGTTGATCCAGAGGTCGTGGCAGGAGCCCGAGGCGTTCGCCGCGGTGTTCGACCGCCACGCCCCGCAGCTGCACAGGTACGCGGTGCGGCGGCTCGGACGCGACGCGGCGGAGGACATCGTCTCCGACACCTTCCTCGCCGCGTTCCAGAACCGCCATCGGTACGGCCTGGACCACACCGACGCCAGGCCATGGCTGTACGGCATCGCCTCCAACGTGATCGGCAAGCGGCGCAGGGACGAGGTCACCCGCTACCGCGCCTACGTGCGCGGGGGCGTGGACCCCGTGGAGATCACAGGCGGCCTCGTCGAGGACAACGTGACGACGCTGACGGTGAACCGGCCGCTGGTCGCCGCGCTGGCAGGGCTGAAGTCCGGCGACCGCGACGTGCTGCTGCTGATCGCGTGGGCGGGGCTGAGCTACGAGGAGGCCGCCCGGGCGCTGGACATCCCCGTGGGCACGGTCCGCTCGCGACTCAACAGGGCCAGGAAGAAGGCCCGTCAAGCACTGGAGAACACCGTATGGAAGGACACCCTCGATGGATGAGATGGACGCGATGAGCCGCGTGTGGGCGGCCACGCCCGAGGGGTCGGCACAGGACCTCGCCGGGTCCCGCGCTCTCATGGAACGCGCCTACGCGGAGGACCGGCACGCGCGGGGGCCGCGCCGGATCCTTGGCAGGGCGGTCAGGAGGCCGGGCCCCATGTTCAAGGGTGTGGCCGTCGTCGCCGCCGCGGCCGCCATGGTCGTGGCGGTCCAATTCGTCCCTGGCACCGCCCTTCCGGCGAGCGCCCAGGAACTGCTCTCGAGGGCGGCCGGCGCCGCCGCGGAGCAGGGCGAGCTGCAACTGAAGCCGGGTCAGTACCTCCACGTGAGGTCGATGGCCACGCGACACGTGGCGATCGAGCGCAAGGACGGCACCGGCGCCGACCACGTGACCGTCAAGACCGCTGAGGACAGGTGGGAGCCCGCGGAGCCGGGCAAGCCGTGGCTCGTCAGGGAGGAGCGGAAGGGCGCCACCCCCAACCCGGGCAGCGGTCCCGCCCCCTTCGTGCCGGGGGGCTCCGGCGTCGATGAGAGCGTCTACGAGTCCTCCTGCGACAAGACCCCCGGCGACGAGCTCTCCTACCTGCGGCTCGGCGACTGGCCCACCGACGTGACCGCGCTGCGCGCCAGGATCGAGAAGGTCGCCGCGCAACAGGCAGGACCTCGCCGCCTGCGTCTGTGGCTGACGATCAGCGACCTGATCCAGAAGTCGGCCGCCAGGCCCAGCCTTGCCTCGCCGCTGTTCGAGGTGGCGGCGGGGCTCGAGGGCATCAGTCTCATCCCTGACGTGACCGACGCGGCGGGCAGGCCGGGCATGGCCGTCGGCATGGCCGAGGACGAGACCATGCGCTCCGAGCTGGTCTTCGACAAGCAGACCTACCACTACCTCGGCACCCGCTACGTCACCACGAAGGACAAGACGCAGTCGCCCGGCGGCCACACCTACGTCGTGCCCAAGGGCACCGTCACCGGCTCCGCCCTGCTCGGGGTCGAGGCGGCCGACGCGATGCCCGAGCCGTCACCCGACGCTTCTCGTCTCAAGATTCCCTGCTAGCGAGACGCGCCGAGGGACGGCAGCGACACGGCGGTAGCCGGGCGGCCACGCATCGACCGCGACCGGTGGCACAGAGGTGACGGAGCCCCGTCCGATCATGCGGGTCGGGCGGGGCTCCGTCGTTCCGTGACGAGGACACGCCCGGTTCTCCGAGCGCGCCCCTCGCGGAGGTCACTCCACGGTGATCAGCTCGTACGTGCCCTGGTCGGCGTGCATCCGTCCGGTCCGATAGTCGCGCAGCCACGTGACCAGGGCGTAGGAGCCCGGCGCGAGGTCGGCCCTGATGACGGCAGCGTGCCCAGGCGACATGGGGACCAGGCCGACAGGCCCGCCGGTGAACGGAGAGGGCGGATCGCGGTCTGCGACAACCGGTGAGGTAGGAGCGGCCGCACCGGTTACACCCGCGGGCGTAACCGGTGCGCGTCGATCGCCAGGCGTGGTTTCTCGTCGGCGCGGTGCCGATGCTGGAGATCACAGGCTGCTGGTCGAGGACTCAGCCGCCGACCGCATGCCGTCCCTTGCGCCGCTCGACCAGCCGTACGCCCACGAAGACCAGCACGGCCAGCAGCACCGTGGCGATGACCGCGTTGGTGCCCATGCCGACGTAGGTCTCCACCAGCGACCAGTTCTCGCCGAGTGTCCAGCCGGTCAGCACGAAGACGGTGTTCCAGAGCAGGCTCCCGGCCGTGGTCAGGAGCGTGAAGACACCCAGCGGCATGCGCTCCACCCCGGCGGGGACGGAGATCAGGCTGCGGAAGATCGGGATCATCCGGCCGAAGAACACCGTCTTGCGCCCGTGCTTGAGGAACCACGCCTCGGTCTTGGCGATGTCGGAGAGCTTCAGCAGCGGGATCCGGGCGGCCAGCGCCAGCGTGCGCTCGCGGCCGAGCAGGGCGCCCACCCAGTACAGCGCCAGCGCCCCGATCACCGAACCCGCGGTGGTCCACAGCAGCACGGCGACCAGGTCCATCGCTCCCCGGGAGGCGGCGAAACCGGCCAGCGGCAGGATCACCTCGCTGGGGAGAGGCGGGAAGAGGTTCTCCAGCGCGATCGCGATCCCGGCTCCGGGCGCGCCCAGCATTTCCATCAGGTCAATCAGCTATTCCGTCATGCCTCTGAGACTAGAAATGATCAGGCGGTGGCCACCATGAGGCACGTGGCCGTTCAGGGGTGCGGGAAACCACAGCGCCCAGCTCGCCACCGCGAAGGCGCCGAACCCCGCCGCGCCACCTGGCCGGCTACGCCAGTCACAGCCCCGACATGTTCACGAAGTCCCGAAGGCCGGCTTCCAGTCCTGGACGAGGAGCCCGAGCAGCACCTCGTCCAAGAACTCGCCCAGCACCCAGGCCGAGGAGCGCAGCACGCCCTCGCGGACGAAGCCGTTGCGTTCGGCGGAGCGCAGCATCGCGGCGTTGTCCGCCAGCGTCTCGATCTGCAGCCGCTGCAGGCCGCGCACGACGAAACCGTAGTGACACAGCACCGCGACCACGTCGGTGCCGTAGCCCTTGCCGCGGGCCGACGGCAGCAGCCCCAGCCCGATGTGCGCGGACCGGTGATGGTTGTCGATGCCCCACAGCGCCGCGGTGCCGACCAGTGTGCCGCCGTCCAGCTCCACCACGGAGAACGGGACGCGCCCCTGGTCGGTGTCGTCCACCACGAGCCGCGGGTCCTTCGAGCCGGGCGTGATCGGCCGCCACGGCCGGCCTTCGGCCCGTGAGCCGTTCACCACGTCGTCGTAGAGCTCGGTCAGCAGGATCGGAATGTCGTCCTCGTACCGGGCCCTGAGTCCGACCTTGTTACCTCTTAGCATGCGAGCTTCCTATCCGATCGGGCTGGCAGGCGGCAAAATTCGCAATCCGTTGTGCGAGTGACCACCCATGCTCAGAAGGTGGCTCCGTGGTGATGTCGAGACGGCCCGGCCGGCTCCGACTATTCCCTGACGGCGCCGGACGGCGCCGCCGACGGAGCGAAGGAGGCTTGTGATGAGCAGGATCGTGCTGGATGTGTCGGTGTCCCTGGACGGGTTCACGACCGGTCCGAACGTCAGGGAAGAGGAGCCCATGGGGGACGGCGGCGAGCGGCTCCACGAATGGCATGCCGGGAACGGACCGGACGGCGAGATCGACCTCGGCGTCCTCCGGCAGTCCGAGGAGACGGTGGGGGCCATCCTCATCGGGCGGCGTACCTTCGACCTCGGCCTGGGGCCATGGGGCGGCACACCGTTCCCCGGCATTCCGAGCTTCGTGGTCACCCACCGGACCAGAGAGGACCTCCTCGGCGACAACGGCGGGACGTTCGCCTTCGATGGACTGCAGGCCGCAGCCCGACGTGCCAAGGAGGCCGCGGGGGACAAGGACGTCTGGGTGCTGGGCGCGGACGTCGCCCGGCAGCTGCTCGGCGCCGGCCTGCTCGACGAGATGCGCATCCACCTGGTCCCCCTGCTGATGGGCGAGGGCACGCCGCTGTTCGCAGGGGAGCGGGCCGGGCTGATCCTGGAGGGGAAGCCCGTCACGGGGGCCGTGACCCACCTGCGCTACCGCGTTCGCCGCGATGCGTGAGTTCGAAGAGGGCCCCCTCCGGGTTGGCTCGGCACGAGATCTGTCATCGTCTCGATGACAGATCTCGTCCCGGCCGCGCAGTCGTCTTGCGCGTGCGCGTTTGCCTGGCAGAACTCCCCACTGGCGTCGGGGCTGGTGAAGGCCCGTCTGGTGACCCGGCAGGGCCTTCGAACCCTGGACGCTACAGGCCGGTCATCACCAGGCTCATGTAGTACCAGTAGCCGGTGCCGAAGATGTGCTTGGAGATGTTGGCGATCTGTCCGGTGGCGAGCGTGGCGCAGGTGGAGCCTCTCGCGGTGACCGAGCCGAGCTCGTCGCCTTGGCCGACGGCTGGCGGGGTGACCTCGCGCAGGCTGAACAGCGCTGACCCGGTGGTGCCGATGGTGGTGGTCGGGTTGGCGAAGTTGCCGGAATAGGCGCGATCACCGTTGTTCACGGCGACGTACTGGTTGCCGCTGGGGTACATGTACCCCGCGAGGTCGATCCGGATCTCGTCGCCGTTGTTCTCCTCCACGTCGTAGGCGTCGACGTAGTTCAGCTCCACCCGGCACGTGGCGGCCGCGCTCGTCGCGCCTGCGGGCGAGGCCGAGGACACAGCCGCCGAGACGGTCAGGCCCGCCGTCAGCGCGAGCGCGAGGATGAGCTTGTGAGACCGCATGCCGTTCTCCCTCTGTTGACCTGCGTTTCAGGCCGAAACGCAGGCACCTCAGGGTGCGGCAGGCAGCGCGGGTAGGTCAGTGGCCAAATGCACGCTCGATCCACGCCTTTTTGCGCGCTCGCGCGGGCGGGGCGCGTGGGCAGGCCCTGGCGAGGATCAATCCGGATTCGCGGAACGAGATCGAAAAAGGCCCTCCGGGATCATCCCGAAGGGCCTTTCTCCTGCTGTGCGGCCGGAGGTACTCGAAACCCCAACCTTCTGATCCGTAGTCAGATGCTCTATCCATTGAGCTACGGCCGCTCGCTGCGTAAGCAATCATAGCGGACCTCAAGCCGTGCCTCGAACCAGATTTTCGATTCCTCGTCCCGGGAGTCGCGAGACCCCGGATCCCGCTCGCCTGTGTACAACCTTCTGTGTATCCACAGGCAGGTCCCAGGTGTGAACAACTCTGCGGTTCTCGATGGTGAGATGGAGGGATGAGGCGAGACATCCTGGCAGCCGTGGCCGCGTTCGCCGTGGGTGCCGTCATGCTCGTCGGCCGCGCCTACTTCGACCGCGACGGTGTCCCCCCGTGGTTCCTCGCCGTTCCGCTGGCGCTCGCCTGCACCGGCGTGGCCGTACGGCGGAGCGCGCCGCTGGTCTGCCTCGCGCTGGGCGTGGCGGCGGTGACCATCGACGGCGCCTACAGCGGCCCCTCGCTGCCGACCACGCTGGTGTTCACCGACAACCTCTACTCGGCCGCGCTGTACGGCCCCGCCAGGGCCTCGCGCTGGCTGCTGGGTGTCACCACCACGGCGGCAGTGATCATCGGTGCGGTCATCGGGATGCTGGAGCGGAGCTGGCTGGCGTTGGCGATCTACGGGGTGCAGGTGAGCCTCGTGCTGGTCGTGCCCGTGACGACCGCCATGGTGTTGCGGCAGCAGCGCGACCAGGCCGCCGCCGAGCGAGCGCGTGCCGAGCAGGTGGCGCACCTGGCCGAGCTCGACCGCGGCGCGGCCATCGTCGCCGAGCGCACCAGGATGGCCAGGGAGCTGCATGACATGATCGCCAATCACTTCAGCGCCATCGCGATCCAGTCGACGGCCGTGCTGTCGCGCAAGGATCTCGACGCGGGGGCCGTCCAGCAGATCATGGCTTCCATCAGGGAGAACAGCGTTCAGGGGATGGCCGAGATGCGCACCATGATCGGATTGCTGCGGCAGGAGGGCGAGGACAACGACGCCACGACCAGGCCGCGGCTGGCCGACGCCGCCGATCTGGTGAAGCGGGCCCGGCAGGCGGGGATGGAGACGGTCATGACGGTCGAGGGCACGCCCTACGACCTGCCGGTGTCGGTCGATCTGGCCGGATACCGGATCGTGCAGGAGGCGCTGACGAACGCGATGAAGCACGGCGACGACAGGGCGGAGGTCATGATCACCTATGCGCCGGGGCTGGTGAGCGTGGTGGTCGACAACCCGCTGAACGAGACGAGGACCCAGCTGCCTGGGGCGGGCGCCGGGTTGGTCGGGATGCGGGAGCGGGCGGCGCTGGTGGGTGGCGCGTTCGAGGCGGGGCCGTACGAGGAGAAGGGGTGGCGCGTGCGCGCCACGCTGCCCACGGAGCATGCGCTGTGATCATCAGAGTGCGGACCGAGGAGGAACTGTGACGATCAGGGTGCTGGTCGCCGACGACCACGCGGCGGTCAGGGCGGGCATCGTGCTGGTCCTCGGCGGCGCCGCCGACGTCGAGGTGGTGGGGGAGGCGGGCGACGGTGAGGAGGCCGTCACGATGGCCCGGGAGATCCGCCCCGACGTCGTGCTGATGGACGTCAGGATGCCGAAGATGGACGGCATCTCGGCCACCAGGGAGCTGGCCGGCGTGACCGACGTGCTGATCCTGACGACGTTCGACGTCGACGAGTACGTCTTCGGCGCGCTGCGGGCCGGCGCGGCGGGGTTCCTGCTCAAGAACACCGACGCCGATTCCCTGGTGGAGGCGGTGCGCCTGGTGGCGAGGGGCGACGGGCTGATCTCTCCGGCGGTGACTCGCCGGTTGATCTCCGCCTTCGCCGAGCAGCCCGTACGGCGTGAGCCGCCCAAGGACCTGCTCACCCCCAGAGAGCGCGAGGTGCTGGCCTGTGTGGCCAGGGGCCTGTCGAATGCGGAGATCGCCAAAGAGCTCGACATGGCAGAGGCCACGACGAAGACTCATGTCAGCAGGGTGCTCAACAAGCTCGGGCTGAGAAGCCGGGTGCAGGCCGCCATCTACTACTCCGAGGGGAGCTGACGTGGTCGTCGGCATGGCGTTCGCAGGGGTCGGCATCTACCTGGTCGTCAACGTGATCGCCGGGCTCATCGCGCTGAGGACCGGCAGTCCCGTGGGCATCGCGATCGTGGCGGGGCTGCTCGCGGTGGGCAGCCTCGGCGGCGGCCTCGCACTCATCCTGACGAGGAAGCCGCAGAACAAGGGGCTGGGCATGGGGCTGATGATCGGCTGGGCGCTCACCTCGATCATCTCGGCCGGCTACTGCACAGGGCTCAACCCCGAGCTCTACCGCTGACGTGCACGAGCTCTTCGTCGGGCTCGGCGTGCTGGCCGCCGCCGTGGTCTTCGTGCGAGAGGCCCGTCGTCGCGGCGCGCTGAACGAGCAGTCGCTGGTGGCGGTCACCGGCGCCCTGGTCGGCGGCGCGATCGGCATGCGACTGGCCGGCTTCGCCGAGCACCTCGAAGGCTTCTGGCTGTACGGCTCACGCAGCATCCTCGGCGGCCTGACAGGGGCCTACGTCGGCGTGCTCGTCGCCAAGCGGATCATCGGCTACAAGGAGAGCACCGGCGACCTGTTCGCCCCCGCGGTGGCGCTCGGCATGGCGATCGGCCGCATCGGCTGCCACCTGACCGAGGCGCCCGGCAGGCCGACCGACCTGCCGTGGGGCGTCCACGCGCCCGCGACCACGCCCGAGTGCCCCGGCTGCCTGACGGGGCAGGCCATGCACCCGTCGTTCGTCTACGAGATCGTCTTCCACCTCGTCGCCTTCATCGTCCTGGTGAGGCTGCGTGACAAGGGAGACCTCTTCCCCCGCTACGTCGCCGCCTACGCGGTGTTCCGCTTCCTCGTGGAGTTCACCAGGGCGAACGAGACGGTCTGGCTGGATCTGACCAGACCGCAGTGGTTCCTCATCCCCTGTCTGATATTGCTGGGCATCCGGTTCGGAAGGAGGGCAGCCCGTGAGGCTCCGAGGTGATCGCATCCTGCGGTACGTCAACGCCTTCTGCCCGCACTGTCACGGCGATCTGCCCGTCGAGCGGGTGCCGAGGCTGAGCGGCTACCTGGCCGAGCGCGATGGCAGGGTGTGGCTCGAACGCGGCTGCCGCACGCACGGGTTGGTCCGCACGCTCTACGACGAGGACCCCGAGATCCTGTCCTACCTGGAGGAGTGGACGGCGCCCACCAAGGCGCACATCCCTGACCTGGCGGGAAACTTCGCGCCGATCCCCGTGGCCTACCTCGACGGGCTGCCCGAGATGCAGACCCAGCACACCTGCATCCTGCTGGAGGACATCACCGAGAGCTGCAACCTGCGCTGCCCGACCTGCTTCGCGGGCTCCTCGCCCGACCTCCAGGGCGTCGTGCCGGTCGAGCGGGTGCTCGCCAACGTCGACCAGCGCCTCGAACGCGAGGAGGGCAGGCTCGACGTCCTGATGCTCAGCGGCGGTGAGCCGACCCTCCACCCCGACCTCGCCAAGCTCCTGGCCGAGCTGACCGCCAGGCCGATCACCCGCATCCTCGTCAACACCAACGGCCTGCTCGTGGCCCAGGACGACGGCCTGCTCGACCTGCTCACCGAGCATCGCGACAGGGTGGAGGTCTACCTGCAGTACGACGGGATCTCCGAGCACGCCTCCCGCCACCATCGAGGCGGCGACCTGCGGCGGTTCAAGGCGCTGGCCGTACGACGGCTGTCGGAGCGGCAGATCTTCACCACGCTGGTCATGACGGCGGCGCTCGGGGTCAACGACGGTGAGATCGGCGACGTCGTCAGGCTCGCGCTCGCCACGCCGTTCGTCGGAGGGGTGTCGATCCAGCCGGTGTTCGGCTCGGGCAGGAGCGAGGTCATCGACCCGATGGACAGGCTCACCCACACCGGTGTGCTCAAGAGGCTCGAGCCGCAGACCGGCGGACTGGTGACCTGGCGCGATCTCACCGCGTTGCCGTGCTCGCACCCGCACTGCTGCTCGGTAGGCTATCTGATCCGCGACGACTCGGGCGACTGGCGGTCGCTGGTGGCGCTGATCGGGCACGACCGGCTGAAGGAGAACCTGGGGCTGGTGTCGAACAGGATCGCCGACAGCGAGATCCCACGCGAGCTGCGGCTGGCCGTACAGGAGTCGCTGCTGGGGTTGCTGTCGGAGCAGTCGTCGCTGTCGCACCCGCAGATCGGCGAGCTGTGGAAGAACATCTGCGAGAACTGCGACCTGGGGCTGTCGACGCTGGTCACGGTGCTGGGCAGGCGGAAGAAGCTGCGCCGGATGCTGGGGGAGCGGGTGGTACGGCTGACCGTCAAGCCGTTCATGGACATCTCGACCATGATCGAGGAGCGGCTCACCCAGTGTTGCGTGCACGTGGGCACCCGCCGCGACGAACGCGACCAGTGCGCGCCGTTCTGCGCCGTGCAGGCATGGCCCGAGCTGCGATGACCGATCCGCTGAGGCTGTGCGTCTACGCCACGGTCGCGCTGCTCGCCTGGCTGCTCGGGCCGTGGGCGGTGCTCGGGTTCGCCGTGCTCGGGTTCGTGGGCTACTGGAAAGCGCGCAGAGCCGGGCTGACCCGGAGCAAGTGCGTGCTCAGGGACACCCGGCTCGTGCTGGCCTATCTGGGGCTGATCGCGATCGCCGCGCTGGCGGCGATCGTCTACTCGCTGATCGGGACGTAGAGCAGCAGCGCCTCGGCGACGCACACCGGACGGCGCTCGCCCTCCACCTCGACCGAGACCTTGATCGTGGCCAGCTGGCCCGCAGGGCTGTTCTTGACGTCGACCAGCTCGCCGCCGGCCCGCACCCGCGAGCCGACGGGCACCGGCTTGGGGAAGCGGACCTTGTTGAGGCCGAAGTTGACCGCCATCTGGATCTGGCCGACGCTCATCAGCTCGGTCAGGAACGAGGGGAGCAGCGACAGCGTCAGGAAGCCGTGGGCGATCGTCCCGCCGAAGGGGGTCTCCTTCGCCCGCTCGGGATCGACGTGGATCCACTGGTGGTCGTCGGTGGCGTCGGCGAAGAGGTTGACCTGGTCCTGAGTGACCGTGCGCCACTCGGTCGGGCCGACCGTCTCGCCGACCGCCGCCTTCAACTCCTGCACGTTTGCAAAGCTCCGCATGGGTGGAACCCTATTGCGCCGCCGCGAGGTTGACCATTCGGAACGCGTCCGGCTTGGTCCCCTTGGTGGCTCCCCAGTACGTGATCGTGCTGGGCGCCGAGGAGGTGCCGCTGCCCATCCAGTTGTCGGGGTTCTTGGGGAAGGTCACCCACGAGTCGGTCTCGAGATCGAGCACGCTCGTCCCTGTTCTGACATACCGGTCGAGAGCCGGGAAGCCCGACATCGGGAAGGAGACGTCCGCCTTCCGCGCGCCCGTGCCGTCCACCCGCTGCACCAGGCCCTCCGCCACGCACCAGGTGGGCCCGCAGCGCAGACCCACGGCCTGGGCAGCGGCCGTGATCTGGCGGGTCTCGCCCGTCTCCAGGTTGACGACCTTGGTCTGGTTCTTGCGGTGCTCGCGCTCGGAGACGTCGCTCGCCCACGGCCAGTCGATCAGGTGCAGGCCGTCGGCGATCTTCTCGGGCGTGCCGCCCTCGGCGGGGAGCCGCCAGACCGTGCCGTCCTGCTCTGACCAGTAGATGTGCTCGCCCTTCACGGCGATCGCCTCGATGCCCTGGTGCTCGCCCTTGTACGTGGCGACCAGCCGCGCCTCGCCCCCTGCCAGCGGCGCGATCCAGATCTCGCGCACGCCGGTCGCGTTCACCCACCACACGACGCTGCGCGCGTCGAAGGCCGCGTCCTGGGGGTAGGCGCGCTTCAGGCCAGGGGTCGTCGGCACGTCGGTGACCTTGCGGAACGTTCCCGACTCGGAGTCGTAGATCTCGATCGCGCCCGCCTTCTCGAATGCGGACTCCGCGTTCACCATCACCTCGGTGGCGCTGACGCCGGTGATCGGGCGGTACCGCCATCCGTCGGCGTTCTTCGCCGGCATCGTGAAGATCGCCTTCGGCCAGACCTCCTCGATCGGCGTCCCCTCCTGTGATCGGGACTGGGCCTCGGCCGAAGCCTGCATGCTCGCCATCACCTCGCTCGGTCCGTCGACAGGAGCCACCGCCACGCCGTCTCCGCCCCCGCTGGTGAAGACGCCTCTGGTGATCGTCGTGCCCACCCCCGCCACCCCGATCACGGCCGCCACCGCCAGGGCGGTGCTCGCCGTCCTTCGTCTGGTACGGCGGTGCCGCCGTGCGGCCAGCGCCGCGGACAGGTCGGGCTGCGGCGCCCGCTCGGCCGCCTGTCGCAACGCGTGGACCAGATCTTCCTCAGTCCTCATGACGCTCTCCCCTTTTCGAGCACGCCAGGGCTGACGCGGAGTTTCTCCAGCGCGCGTGCGGCCTGGCTGCGTACGGTGCCCCGTGAGATGCCGAGAATCTCGGCGATCTCCTTGTCCGACAGGTCCTCGTAGTAGCGCAGCACGACCACGGCTCGCTGCTTCGGCGGCAGCGCCCGCAGTTCGTTCCACAGCTCGCCGAAGGAGTGGCTGTCGTGGTGTGAGCCCTCGGGCAGATCCTCCGTGAGGTCCTCTCTGCGGCGTCTGCGCCACCAGCTGACGTGCTGGCGGGCCATGGCCGTGCGCGCGTACGCCTCGGGACTGTCGACCTTGTCCCAGCGGTCGGCGAGCTTGAGCAGGATCTCCTGCACCAGGTCGGCGGCGTCGTGTGAGGTGCCGGTAAGCACGTAGCCGTAGCGCAACAGCGCCGAACCCCTCGCTCGGACGAACTCTTCGAAGTCCACGAACAGGGGACGCACGGGAGGCGTGGACTGTTGCAAAGATCTTTACTCGAATCTCTCGCGCACGTGTTCGATCGCGCGCTACAGTTCTGGGTAACGACTCGAACAGAGGTTCGGCCAGGTGGGAGGGGGTGCCATGCTCGTCCAGACACGCCGTAGGTGTTTCTTCCCAACTCTAAGACGGCCGCTATACCCCGCTATAAAGTCCGAGAGCGTGGACCCTGTGCGCAACCCCTATGCCCCCGGTGCCGGGCAGCGCCCGCCCGAGCTGGCCGGCCGCGACCGTGAGCTCCAGCAGTTCGAGGTCGTCCTGGAGCGCGTGGCCCGTGGCCGTCCCGAGCGCAGCATGGTCGTGACCGGCCTGCGCGGCGTGGGCAAGACCGTCCTGCTCAACACCTTCAAGTCCATGGCGATGCAGCGGCTGTGGGGCACCGGCAAGATCGAGGCCAGGCCCGACCAGTCGATCCGCCGTCCCGTCGCCGCCGCCCTGCACATGGCGATCCGCGAGCTGGCCCCCCGGCACCGCGGGCCCGAGCGCATCGAGGAGTTCCTCGGCGTGCTCAAGGCCTTCGCGATGCGCGATCCGGCCGCCGCCAAGGGCACCTCCCACTGGTCGCCTGGCATCGACGTGCCCGCCAGCCGCGGCCGCGCCGACTCCGGCGATCTCGAGATCGACCTGACCGAGCTGTTCGTCGACGCGGCGAGCGTGGCCACCGACCTCGGGGTGGGCGTCGCGCTCTTCATCGACGAGATGCAGGACGTGCAGGCCGCCGACATCTCGGCGCTCTGCGCCGCCTGCCACGAGCTGTCGCAGACGGGCGGGCCGCTGATCGTGGTCGGCGCCGGCCTGCCGCACCTGCCGAGCGTGCTGTCGGCCAGCAAGAGCTACTCCGAGCGGCTGTTCCGCTACGCGCGCCTCGACAAGCTCGACCGTGAAGCCGCCGACATGGCGCTCCTCGTCCCCGCGAGGGAGGAGGGCGTGGAGTTCACGCAGGAGGCGCTCGACGCGCTCTACGAGGCCGCCGACGGCTACCCCTACTTCGTGCAGGCCTACGGCAAGGTCGCGTGGGACTACGCGCCGCGCACCCCCATCACCCTCGACGACGTCAAGGTGTCCGCGCCCGAGGCGGAGGAGGAGCTCGCCGTGGGCTTCTTCGGCAGCCGCTACGAGCGCGCCACCCCTGCTGAGCGCGACTACATGCACGCCATGGCCGCGATCGGCGACGAGCCGGTGGCCACCTCCGACGTGGCCGACTCCCTCGGCCGCAAGCCGTCGAGCCTGTCACCCGCTCGCGACAGCCTCATCAAGAAGGGGCTCATCTACTCCGCCGAGCGCGGTCTGATCGCGTTCACGGTGCCGCACTTCGGGAGGTTCCTTCGCGCTCAGCCCATCTGACTCTCTCTAGCCGTGTCTAGAGGGGAAGCTAGGCACGGCTAGAGAGACCAATATGCCGCCGTATAACGCTATCTAGCGTCAGGCCGATAGAGCCGTATATTCCGGCATCGACCCGCTGTCGTCCCTGCCGACCACCGCCATGCGCACCGCCGGATGCCGTCCTGTGAGGTAGACCGCGAAGACGGTGTCGTCCTTGTTCACGTTCTCGAAGACGAAGAAGCGCCAGCACATCTCCCGCCAGCTGTCGTACGGCTCGGCCGAGGCGAGCTGGTCGGCATGCGACCGCCAGGTCGCGCTCGCCCTGAGCTTGGCCAGGCCCACGCTCTCGCTCGCGGGGCGCTGTTCGCAGGGAGCGCGATAGCGCAGCCGGTCGACGGCCTCCTCCAGCTCGGGCGAGAGCGCGGCCAGCACCACCACACCGGCCAGCGTCCACCACGACAGACCGGGCGCGGGGGCCCACACCGACATCACCGCCATGCCGGTCAGCACGACCGTGCGGCCGATCGAGCGCAGCCCGACGGGGGCCGAGCTGACCTCGCCGAAGCAGCCGCAGCCGGCGTCAGGCCGCCGCCTGCGCAGTTCCAGCAGCACGTAGGTCGAGAGCGCGAAGAAGACGACCGTTCCCCATCGGAACAGCGGATGTGTGGTGAGCAGCAGTCCGGCGGCGAGCACCAGCTCGCCGACGGAGCAGCAGATCAGCGCGGGTGTGCGGAGCGAGCCCGGCACGAGCACGGCCGGGCCGAGCCTGGCCAGGGCGCCGGGCTCCAGGTTGGAGCGCACGGTGGCGAGCTTGGCGATGGTTCCCAGGACCAGCAGCACGATTAAGATCGGCAGCTGCGATTCGAGCATGCGTGATACCCCTATCCGACCTGGGCATTGAAGCACCCCTTGGTCAGTTCCCCGCCCAGTTCCACGAACGATGAGGGCGACAGCTCCACGATGCGGCCTCTCGGCGAGGTGCCGCATTCGACGCACCTGTCGCAGAAGCGCCCGGCCATACAGCCGCACGCCACGACAGGCAGGTTCGCCGCCCGCTCGGCGCAGACATTACGGACTTTTAATAAAGAACCAATAGCCAGGTACGGCAGGCCGACGCACGACACCTCGGCGTCGGGGCAGGCCGCGTCGGAGCGCTCCACCATGGGATAGGCCGCGCCGCGTTCGTCGCAGTCGAACGCGTCGGACCAGGTGGCCGTTCCTGAGATGCGTTGCTGTGGCCCGCCGTACGCGGGGGGAGGGGTTGGTACGGCGCGCGCCGGATAGGCGGGCTGCGACGTCGCGGGCAACAGAGCGTGGCCCACGCCGTCCTCTCTGACACCGATGGCGTCGAAGAGGTAGCCCGGTTCGAGCTGGGGGTGCCGGACGCGGACGCGTCCGGTGGTCCGGTAAGGGATCACCACGCTGCGGCGCCCGCGATGCGGGCCGCAGTCGAGCTCCAGGTGGAGGTCGCGGCGTCCTTCGATCGAGAGGATGGTGCCGGTCATGCGGGTGAGGTCGGCCCAGACCCGCTCGACGACCTTGCCGTCACGCAGGGCCCTGATGATGACCCTGGAGCCGAGGGGGAGGTCGCCGGGAGCGACGTCGGCACCGTGCCAGGCGGTCGCCCACGGGGCGATGACGAGCCGTTCCTCGCTGCCCTCCTCGGTCTCGACGATGAGCAGATGGGGGCTGACGTCGACGATCTGCCCGGTCACCGCGTGCAGGGGATCGCCGCTCTCGCGGTCGGGCCCCGCATGCCCCGGTGTGCGGCCGAGCGCCGCCGCCGCGAGGATTCGGCGGCGTTCCGTGCTGTTCACACCCCTAGAGTCACATAGCTCCCGGCTCCTCCCGGCGAAGGGGAGCAAAATACGCATCCTCGGTGGAACGCATTGACAACCGATGTGAGGCAGACCTTGACTGCACTTTGCAGTTGGTGGAACGAATCCTGGATTCCGGTTCAGCCGCAATAGGGGCTCGGGCTGCGATTCTGGCCACGATGCACACTGCCAGGACGGATGAGGAGTTCCGCGAGTACGTCAGGTCTCGCGGACCAGCGCTTCTGCGTGTGGCGCACCAGCTCACCGGACACCCATGTGACGCCGAGGACCTGCTGCAGACAGCCCTCGCCAAGACCTACCTGGCCTGGGACCGGATCAAAGATCGCGCCGCCCTCGACGGCTACGTCAGGCGGACGATGGTCAACATCAACATCTCGCAGTGGCGGCAGCGGAAGCTGGAGGAGTTCCCCGCCGACGAGCTGCCGGAGATCCCGGTGAGGTTCGAAGCGCCGAGCGAGTGGGAGGAATCCCTCGAACAGGCGCTGAACGGCCTGCCGGCCCGCATGCGCGCCGCGATCGTGCTGCGCTACTACGAGGACATGTCCGAACCGGAGATCGCCAGGGTGCTCGGCATCAGCGTCGGCACCGTGAAGAGCACCGTTTCGCGCGCGATGGCCAAGCTCAGGGGCGAACTATCTGTCCCGGCTCAACCGCGCCGGCGGTAGCGCAGGGATGCACGACGTCCCTGATGATCCGGAGGGTCGCGAGGAAGGTCTCGAGCTGCTCGGGTGAGAGCAGTCCTGTGAAGGACTCCTCGATGTCGTGGAGGTGCTGGGGCAGGACCTCCTGCACCTTGTCCACGCCCTTGTCGGTCAGCGCCGCATAGGAGGCCCTGCGATCGGTGGCACAGGCTTGCCGGACCACGAGGCCGTCACGTTCCAAGCGGTCGACCACGCGCGTCACCCCGCTCGTGGACAGGCCCGTCTGTGCGGCCAGGTCGCCCATGCGCAGGCTGTGGTGCGGTGATCGGGCCAGCCTGATCAGCGTGCCGAAGTCGACTTCGGACAGCCCGGCGGCAGTGAGGGCCGGAGTCATCTTCGCCATCAGGCCGGCGTAGACCTCCGTGAGCAGGCCGATGGCCGTCAGCCGCGGGTCGTCAAAGGGGATCACGTTCACATCGTAGAGGACGATAGTTGACGCGCGGAATATTCCTCATGTAGAAATCTGTTGAAGCAAACGTCCGCAGCGCAAGCATCACTCTCGAGGGAGCAACAGACATGAGCACTCGTACCTGGGAAGGCCTCTCCATCCCCGCCGCCGGCACGTACGCCATCGACGTCAACCACACGGTCATCGGCTTCGTCGCCAAGCACATGATGGTCAGCAAGGTCCGCGGCCACTTCGAGAAGTTCGACGGCTCGATCACGATCGCCGAGAACCCCCTCGAGTCCTCCGCCGAGCTGACGATCAACGCCTCCAGCATCAGCACCAACGCGGGCGACCGCGACAACCACCTGCGCAGCGGCGACTTCCTGGACACCGAGACCTACCCCGAGATCACCTTCAAGAGCACCCGCGTGGTCGGCCACAAGGGCGACGAGTTCACCGTCGCGGGCGACCTCACCATCCGTGGGGTCACCAAGGAGGTCGAGCTCACCGTCGAGTACGGCGGCGTGGGCACCAACCCGTGGGGCCAGCAGGTGTGGGGCTTCTCCATCACCACCGAGTTCGACCGCGAGCAGTTCGGGCTGACCTGGAACGCCGCGCTGGAGACCGGTGGCGTCCTGGTGGGCAAGAAGATCAAGATTGAGATCGAGGGCGAGGCCAACCCCGCCGCCTGACACACTGTCCACAGCCCGCTTCGACCTGGGCGGGCTGTCATCCACAGGTGTGGACGAGGTTACCCACAGGCAGTGGATAACTCTTGGTGATGACGCTGGAGCGAACCACTTTGCCGCACCGCCAGAAGGCCGGTACTCTGTCCTGAGCCAGACGGCTACCAGGAGGATTCGCCTAGTCAGGTCTATGGCGCCGCACTGCTAATGCGGTTTGGTGGCAACACCATCCGGGGTTCAAATCCCCGATCCTCCGCAGATCAGAGGCCCTCACCCGATATCGGGGTGAGGGCCTTTCTGCTGCCGGGTTGCAGTTAGCCCCAGAGAGCCGAGTCCATACGATCACTCGCGTCCTTCATCTGCATGGTGGCGACGTGCGTGTATCGCTTCTTGTGGGCCTTCAGCTGATCGAGCAGCGCGGGAGGGGACTGGAGGGTGAGCTTGCTCGTGCCCTTGCGCGGCCGAAGACGAGACCGCCGCCCGAACGCCGCGGGCACTTGTCCGCGTGGCCGGTGCAGTCCTTGAGCACGGCCGCACGTGCGCCCATCGGTGAGCTCAGCGAGATGACCGTCCGGGCGCGTCCACAGCGAGCTTTTCCCGCCGGGGTCGGCATTGGATGAAACGCCAGGGTTCCCACCGCATGCGTGCTCAGTGACAACTTTGTTAGCAGCAGGCAAATGATACAGATCGTCCTGATCTTGGGGAAAAAGGTAATCTAAGATGCCGTTCAGAACTAGGCATGTGGAAGGTACCTCTGTGGCGGATGCGTTCGAGACGGAGATCGGGGAGCTCGCCGGCCAGATCAATCAGCAGATGGCCCGCATTCGCGAAGCATACGGAGAGCTTTCCGCTATGGAGCACACAGCGTGTTCAGTGGACGGGATGGTGAGCGTGACCGTGGGCCGCCACGGTCAGATGCGCGGCATCGAGCTGAACCCCAGGGTCTATCGCACCCTGTCCCCTTCGCAGCTGGCCGACACGATCATGCATGAAGTGAACAAGGCCACCGCCGCGGTCTCCGAGCAGAGCAAGCAGCTCTTGCAGCCCCTGATGCCGGAGAGCGTGCCGTACGAGGAGATCTTCGGAGAGCGGGCCATGCTCGACGCGTTCCTCCCCGGGCCCGTGGAGCCGAACCCATGACCGGCTACTCTGTGCGGTGGGGGGCGCTGCACCGGCAGGCCCGGGTCTACGCCGAGCTCACGCACAACGCGGAGGAGGCGCATGTCGAACTCCGCGCCGCCTTCGACCGGGACAGGAACACGCTCGGCCAGGACATGTACGGCGCCGAGCTGGCCAAGAAACTGCCCGGAATGGAAGCAGACATTTTTGCCGCGCTGAAGGCGCACATCGACGAGCTCGAGCGTGTCGCCTCAGACCTCAATGTCAGCGCTCGTAACTACGAGGGAGCGGATCAGCCCCCCGTCACGCGCGGCTGATCGTCCATGGGCTTCGACGGGTTCCTCGTCCCAGAGTTCGCCAAGCCGTACATCGGCTGGGTGGTTGGCATGGACTGGCCGGAAGGGGACGAGTCCGGCTGCTTCCGGTTGGCCGACGCCTGTGTGATCGCCGCGCACCGACTCGTCAAGGGTACGGGGGCCGACCAGCGGGCAAGCGCGGCCAAAATCGGCGCCGACTGGGACGGGGAGGCACATCTCGCCTTCACCGCCCATGTCGACGCGGTGGTCGGCGGTCAGGTCGCCGCTGTGGTCAAGCAGCTCGTGGAGGCCGCTGTCGCGCTCAACGGCGTGGGAGTGCAGATCCAGTACACCAAGTACATGATCGAGGTCACCGTCTGGCTGCTGATCGCACAACTGGTGTATCTACTGGGCGCAGCCATGGCCACTGGCGGGGCCAGTCTGGCGCTCATCCCAGTACGTCTGCAACTCGCCCGGATGACGGTCAGACAGATCGCCAAGCAGTGCGTGCGCAACATGGCGCTGTTCCTCGGGATCGTGGCCGGCATGGACCTGGGCATCCAGATTCTGCAGGGCCGCAGGGACGAGATCGACTGGAAGCAGTTGGGGACCTCGGCGCTGACCGGTGCTGCCATGGGCGGGCTCATGGGGCTGCTCTCCGGCGGGCTGAGCCAGCTGGCCACATCGGCCCTGCGGGCCGGCCTGACCAGGGCTGAGATGACCATGGCCGAGAAGCTGATCGCCGCGGCCAGTTCGTCGTTGTACGGGCAGGCCGCGCAGTTTGCCCTGACCGGCGGGATCACGACCGCGGGAAGCCTGTGGGCCCACGGTAACTTCAGCTGGGACCTGTTGGCCAAGGGCATCACCTCCAGTGCGCTCGGGGCGGACGGGCAGCACGGGGCCGCGGGCCTGCTCCATCGTGCCCCCGACAGTTCGCCCTCGCCCCACCCGACCCCTCCGTCCGAACGCTCTCCGTCCGGCCCGGATGCCGGCCTCAACCGCGTGCCCGAGAAGCCCAGCGCTGAAACGATCCTGGCGGCGACGAGACATAACCAGGAGACCATCACATCGCCTGCCTGGAAGAGCCCCGACGTGCTGTTCCCGCAGGCCGAAGTTCCCACGTCCCGTCTGGCTTCCAACGCCGAGACGCCGCAGCCGGTGGCGCACGCACCTGCGTCGTTCCGGCCTGACGGCTCGCCGGTGTGGAAGCAGGTTGACGGGTCGCGGTCGGAGGCGGTGAATGCCGGGCGCTCGGTGAACGGTGGGGCGTTCCGGCCTGATGGTTCGCCGACCTGGAAGCAGCTTGACACGTCGCCCAAGCCCGAAATCCATCCACCCCGAACCGTCGAGATCGGCGCCTTGGGCGAAACGGCGGTACACGACGTCAAGGTCCCGGAGAACGCGACGGCGGCGGCTCGGGCTCTGACCGACGGCATCACGGAGGTCACCCCGCGGGAACGACGCGCGATCCGCGAGTGGCTGGCGGAGGCGCTTTCCGACGGTAACCGCGACACGTGGACCGACCACCTCCAAAGGGGCGTTGCGCTCAGCGTCAAAGACACCGTGATCTACCTCAAGCTGAGGCCGAGCGAGTTCACGCACGTGGAGCACCCGAGTCTGGCGCCCGAGAAGCCGGTCGCGTTCGGCGGGGACGGCGTGGAAGGCAAGTCCTCGCGGGCCTCCTCGCTGGATCGGACCGCGGGTCTGCTGAGCGGGCTGTACCACTCGCCGGACGAGGCCGAGGCGAGCGCCCTGCCGCGTGCGGGCATCACCAGTACGTCACGCACGACGCACACGAACGGCAACGAGGTCATCAGCGGTCACAAGGCCATTTCGCCGACGCACGATTACTTCGCCGCGGACATCTCCCTCGACGTCTACCGCAACGGTGACAAGGTCACAGAAACCGCGGCAGTCCCCGAGCTGTCCGTCACTATCCCCTTCCCCCAGCAGTTCACCCGTGAAGGGCCGCTTCTGTCCGCCGACCACCCATCGCCGCTCCCCCGCCACGAGGTCCCGATCGGAGCCGAGCACAAGTTCCGTGATCACGGAATCGCCATCACCGGGATGGACGTCACGCCTCTGGTGCAGGAGGTGCAGCGTCGGGCGGTGTCGGCAGGCGTGCCCGCGGGTGAGGTGGCCAAGATCATTGACCATCTCACGTCCACCGTGCTCAACGAACAGGGGATGAAGAACCGGAGCCAGTCGCTGCTGTCGAGCGGGGCTGCCTCCGACGCTGTCCGGTACAAGAGTTCCGCGCTGCGATCAGCGGAGGACTCTCTCACGGTCACCGGCCGGATCACGCGGATCGAGCCCGTTGACGGAAGCGCGCGGCCACCGATCGAGACGATGTTCCGGGACGACCTGGGGCGGCGCGAGAGCGATGGGACGACACATCGGCAGGGCACGAGCGTCGGTGTTCATGCGGGTGGCAAGATCGGCTTGCCCCTTGGAGAGAGTGCGGAGGTCGTCGCGCGGGCCGTTGGCGGGTTCGGCTTCGGAACGGATCATGTGACGTCCACCACCAGGGCGCACGGTAACCACACCGTCTTGACCAGGCGCGATGACGTCGCCATGTACGACGCCCACATGCGGCTGCAGGTCGAGACCGAAAGATTGGGCACGTTCGAGGTCGATGTGAAGGCCGGGCTGATCGTACCGGCTCGCGACGCGCCCCGGATGGAGCAGGACGTCTTCGGGCACGATCTCCGGCCGCCAGGGGAATTCAACGACATCCAGCGGAAACTCGCCGATCTCCACCGGGAGATAGACGACGTACGTGCGGAGTACGTGCGGAGCGAACCGTACGGTGAATATCCGTCCAGGGGCGAGCATCCGAACGGTGGCTACGACCCTCACGTGCTGGAACCGGAGACGCTCGCGGCCGGGCGGGGGACCGGACTGGGCAGCGGCGTCCGCGTCCACTCGGAGACGCTCCTCAGCGCTGAGATCCGCCAGGCCGTCGACCAGGCGCTACCCGACCTCCCGGTGGGGATCAGGCGGCAGATCATGCGGGACATCGAGAGCCGCTTCGGCGGCGCGGCACTGGAAGCCGACCTGACGCATGCCCTGCACGGAATCAGGTACGAGAAGACGATCGGCGGCTACACCTTCGAGATCGCGGCCGAGGGCGCTCTCGGCCGGCGGCACGAGGTCGGCTCGACCGACATGACGGTGAACGAGCGCAGGATCACGTCGCAGACCAGCACCAGCCAGCGGGAAACCTCTGTCACGGGCCGTGGGGAGGTGCGTGGTGTCGCACGCCTCGAGGTGAACGACGGGTTCAAGGTCGACCCTGTGAACGTGTCTCTCACCAGCAGTGGCACGAAGGCACAGAGTGGCGGCTTCTCCGCAGGCCACACGAGGTACGACCGCACGGAGACCAGCGGCGGCTTCACCATTACGCGGGATCTCTCCTTCAACGTCAGGATGAGGATCTCGCGAAACGGCACAGAGGTGATGAACACGTGGGCGGAGGTGCACGGAAGCAAGGCGGAGGTCCTCGTGCCGAATGTCCACCTGCCGCAGTCGCCAGTGCTCGCGCAGGACGTCGCACATGTGGGACGCATGGACTCGTCGACCGAGCCGCCCGGGAACGTATGGCGGCCTCGTGAGGCGGAGCTGTCCGCCATTGTCCGTCTGGGCGCCATGCCTGACCTGCCCATGGCGGTGGCCGAGGCTTACACCAGATGGGCGGGGCTGCCGCTGCCCGCCGAGCGTCTGGACGTACCGCATGTGTTCGAGACCGCGACAGATGTGATCAAGCTGGAAACCATGATCACATCTCACCCCGACGGCCTGCACTACACAGTGTCCGATCAAGGGGGAGCGCGGCACGATGTGCATGTGAAGGCCCACGTGGCCGACATGAAGCACGTGAAGTCGGAGACCGGAGTAGAGCACGAGAGCTACTCGAACAGTAACTCGCGGATGACGGACGGCGAGCGCAGCAGACAGGCCCTGGGTGGGCACGCCCGGACCGGTCTGCGCGTCACCTTCGGTGGTGACGGTGAGCAGCCGGGTCACTCACGAGGAAGCGGGGAAAGCGTCGGAACCGAGCGAAAGATCGTGGCGCGAGCGGGTGTGCATGGCGCCGCGAAGCGGATGACCCAGGAAAGCTCCTACCTGGGCGGCAGCGACGTAGCCCGGGTCACCTACTCGGATGGGAGCACCTCGCACTGGTACCGCGCAGACCTGGTCCTGGAGGTGACACCGACCAGAACCGACGGGAGAACGGTCGAACGGGGCCCGACCACATACCACCGGGTGGAAGACATCATGGACCTCGTCCTTCCTGACGAGGTGGCACGCCGTCACGGACTGGAAGGCCCGGAGGCCGTGGAGCCTGCCAAGCAGGCGGGGGATACGACCCGCGCCTATGCCGCGCCCGAGGCGGCGATGAGCACCGCCTTCGTTCAGCATCTCGACGCGCAGGCCGTACTCCCGAAGATCATCCAGATGCTCCGCGACGACAGGCTCCTCTTCGCTGACCAGGAGCTCACGGCTCACCCGGTGGCCGAGCACCTACGTGGCCACTACAGCCAGGATGCGCTTGGCACGAGACTGGGGGAGCTGCGCGGAAACGGAGTGTCCTCCTGGTTGTTCGTCACCGATGAACACGGCCGAGTCACCGAACGCGTGGGTATCCGGGTCACGGCCGAGATCGGCGACGGAGTACACCTGGGTGAGAGTTCCGACACCGGCCTCATGCTCCGCAGCGAGCGCCTGAGCGGCGACCTGGACGTGCGCGAAGTGGGATCGGACCGCGGCGTGGAGCTGCTCGCGCGTTACCTGGAGTCTTCGGACGATGTCAGGGGAGCCGAAGCGGGGTACGCGAACTACCGCGACTCCCACACCGTGGACGCGCACGGAACGAATGAGAAAGCGATCAACCGTTACCAGACGCGGGAAGCCCCGCAGGAGTTCAGGCATCCGGTCGCGTACGAGATCACGCTCGAGCGCGCCCCTGTCCGCCCTGTCCTGGAACCCGTGCAGGGCGTTGCCCGCAAGGTGCTGCTCAAGGTGGGCGAGGTAACTGGACACGACGGAGCCGGGAGGTTCTTCGACAGTCATGTCGGGGTCACCTCGACGTCAAGAGCGGTCGCGAACGGCGAACTCGGCGTCCTGGTGCCGGGACACCTCACCACGGAGGTGCCGCAAGGAACCCCCGTCACGGCGCGTACGCCGGTCGTCGCCGCGGACCCGCGATGGGCGGAGACGGCAGGGCCCAACAGCATGTCCACCACGCTTGGGGCGGGCGTCCCCAAGGGAGACGTCAGCCAGGTCGCCTTCCCTGCCGCCACCCTGGTGGAGGAGTGGGCGCCGATGGCCGCGGTACCGCCGAAGCTCCGGGAGGAGGTGCCCTCGCTGGCCGACCGGCCCAACGGATTCGAGCTCTCTCGCCCGGCCGGCATGTCCCTTGCCGAGGCCACCAAGGAAAGGACCATGCGCGCCCATCTTGAGCAGTTGCTCGCGCATGAGTACGAGATCCCGGGGGTCGGCAAGATGGGGATCGACGTCAACGGGGCTCGCGAGGTCGCCAGCGCGCTGGTCAAGCAACGCGTCTACGAGCAGACCACGAGCGCGAGCGGGCACGGCCAGGAGCAAGGCAGGGGCCAGTCGGTCCGAGTTGGCGCGTCCGCCGGATCGGGCGGCGACGGGAATCTGGGCTTCGGCGGCATCGGCGGCAGCACGAAGACGGGGGACGAAGCCGCTTCGCGGAACGCCAACATCCTCGAACGTAACTTCCTGGAGAAGCAGCACGAGAACACGTACCTCGCGTTGGACATCTCCGTCGTGCTCTATGGCAAGGGCAAGCCTCTGGTGGTGGACGTTCCCGGCGGCCTCTACCTGCGGCTCACGCCAGAAGGGCTCGCCGAGTTCGACGCCGCGCATCCCGGTGTGATCATGCGCTGATCTGGTTGCGGCGAATGAGCAGCTATCGCCAGTCGGGGCGGTGCTCGTCGATGCGCGTCCAGGCCCACGCATACAGGCGGTGGCCGTTGGCTCCGTTCCCTGCGCGGTAGCGGTGCCGGTGCCGGTCAACTACCTAGGAGAGGCTTGGTGGCGAAGCTTTCGGGAGCTTTCTGTGGCGCCGTGGACATCTCGCCTCTCCTGCTCCGGCTACGACTTCTGAAGAGAGGCCCTGGCTCCACTACGGCCGGATGGCGGCGTCAAGGGAGAGCCCAGGTGACCGTCCGTTTCAGAGTCCCGTGAGTGTCGTAGGACCTGGCCCAGCCGAGGGTCTCGAACCGGCCGTTCTCCTGGTTGATCCACTTGTCCTCGCGGTTGAAGTTGTAGCGGTCGTAGGCGTGAACGGTGATCTCCATGGTGGCTCGATCGCCGTCGACTCGGACGTCCGCGCTGCCCCAGATGGAGTGCCGGCCCAGCGCGTACTCCCAGTTCTTGGTCTCAGTCTGCTTGATCTCCGTCGGCTCGCCGGTTATCTGGAAGTCCCTCCGTCCGCTCTCCCGGTAGAGTCGCTCGGCGTTCTCCTGGGCACGACGGATCTCCGCGTCCACGGCGTCGCGGATCAGCTTGTCGTCGCGGTATGCCGTGTCGTAGTCGATGTGGTAGTCGCCACCGGACCCCTCCAGGTAGTGCTTGAAGGTGGCGGCCGCCTCGTCGAACCCTGGCGTCGCCTCCTCTGCGAGTTGCAGCGCTCGCCACTTGTGCCAGGCCGCGTGGTCGCCGACCGATGGCCTGGCATCCGGGTCGTACGGCCAGGGGTCGTCGTAGGGTATGCCGGGGTCCCGGGCCGGACCGAGGTCGTACCTGCCATCGCGCGGGCCCTTCTCGGGGGAGTCCAGGGGCGGGCGAGGGCGGCTGTCCGGCTGTCCTTCCATTCCGAGCAGGCCGAATGGAGCTTGCAGGACCGGCGGTAAGGTCAGTGCCATGCGAGCGTGAGGCCGTTCAGGCGAGGCGGCCGGCGCCGGGGGTGCCGGAGCCATGAACGGCGGAGGCGTCGGCCTCCACCCGGCGGAGATCGTCGGACATGGTGCGGATGCCGTCGCCGCTCTGGCGGAGGTTTGAGTGCAGCACGCGGCAGGCGTCGTCGAGCAGGTCGCCGAGCCGGTCCATCGCCGCGCCGACAGAGGTTCCTCCCCACGCCGTGTCCGCCGTGCCACGCACGGTCGCGAGCAGACTGCCGGTGTGCCGCTCGAAGTCGGTTGCGGCGTCCAGCAAGCCGTGGCTGGCATCCATCAGCGACGAGCGATCGAAGCGGAATACCTGTGTCACCTGGCGCCACCTCTGTCCCATCGAATACTCGCGAACGACACTTTACTTCGGCGGGCATGGTCGTGGACGCGCGCCCGCCATTGGGAGCGCGGTGAACGCGGTCGTCCTGCGACGTGGTCGAGTCAGACAACCCTTACCAGGCTGTACGACGGCGACGCTTTGGAAGCAGGGGGGCGCTGATCGTGGCGCCGCCGAAAGAGATGGCTTGAGATCTCGCTTTTGGAACCCATGGATGTGCGCGGTCGTGCCCGTCAGGCCCCAAGTGCGGCGCGCGATGGATGGTCGAGAGGAAGATTCCCCCTCGAGGTGTGGGTTACCTGCCAGAAGCCGGCCGGCCGATCCAGGACGTGCAGGCGTTCGACGGATGTCACGGTCGTCCGCCGACCGGGACCATACCTGCTGCGCCTTGCCTCCCGGTGACCCGGGTGGACCGTCTACGCTGACCGACTATGGGTGCCGAAGCGAGCATGAATTTCGACGCGGTAGGCCGGCTGGCCGGGAAGGTGGGCGAGGCCCGCAAGGCCGTCGAGCAGGGGCGCACGGCCCTTGCCGGTGGCCCCGGAGCCGTGACCTACGTTCCCGTGCCCAGCGTGCCGGGCTCCAACGCATTCGGTGACACGAGCAGGGCCACCTCCGCCGGCTCCGCGCACGCCGATCTGCAGGCGTCGGCCGAGAACCTGGCGGAGATTCTCATCGGCGTGCTCCACTCCGACGAGAGCAGGCTCCGCAAAGTCATCAAGGCGTTCAAGGAACTGGACGACGAGATCGCCGACCGGCTGTTCGCCAGGGCGAGCAAGGGCTTCGACGTCTACAGCGCGCACGTGCACAGTCACGGTCTGCACGAGTACGACGACTTTGTCCGCACCGGTCAGATCGACAGGCTCCACGAGGCCATGAACCGCGGGCCGTCGCTGCTGGGCGGCGACCTCAACGTCGTGACGCATCACGGCGACAACCCGAAGAACACCTCGTCCGGCGACGCCATCCACGACTTCACGAAGGAGGGCTATACGGTCTACTCGGGCGCGGTCAACGAGGACGGCAAGGTCGTCGGCACCTCACCGTCGGGCACCCGCATCGACCACGTCGCGGGCTCGCCGGCCTTCACCGTGAACGGACAGCCCGTCCTGGTTGACGGAGCCACCTCCGACCACGACGGTCAGCAGGTCGACGTAGAGATCCCCAACTGGTAGGCCGATCACCTGGGCCTGATCTGAACCTCCGTCTTGGCCGCGGATCGGCCCTCGCCGTCGTCGATTCGGCTGTTGCCCATGCCGGGCTCGTTGGGTGGGAGCGTGATGCTGCCGCCTTCGACGTCCAGCTTCACCTTTTCGCTGTCCCCGGTTCCCTCGATGACGTCACCCTCGCGGACGAGCACGGCATTGCCGAACGGCGCGTTGACGATGTCGCCGATGATGGGCCAGTCGTCGTTCGCGTGATACTTCGAGCTCGCCTCTTCGAACTTGACGTCCCAGTTGTCGCCGGTGCGGCTTTCGAGCTCCTCCTCCAGGTCAAAGATGTCGTGTTTGAAGACTTCCTGGACGGTGGCGATATCTGTGTCCTGGTCGGCCACCACTTGGGCGATCTTGGCGATGTCCTCGGAGTCAGTGCCGTCGGAGTCACCGGGTGAGTTGCCGGCGCCCTGGCCGATGTTGAGGTTGAGCAGGCGCACCGTGCGCGGCTTCCACTCCCTGCCGATCAACTCGAACTGATCCTCGTAGAACTTCATGTCGCGCTTCTTCTCCGCCAGCACCTCGTCCACCCGCCTGCGGATCTCCTGCGCCGTGCTGATCGCGCCGGTGACCAAGCTCGACTCCTCGGCGTCGCGCGGGCGGAAGGTCAGGCCGACGAGGTCCGTGGTCACAGGCACCGCGTTGAGCTTCTTGCGCTCCTCGTCGAGGAGCCCTTGCTGTACGCGCATCACGGTTGCGGTGTAGGAGAGCAGGTCGGCGACGTTGGCGGCCCACTTGCCGAACCGCTCCACATCGGCGGTGAACTTCTTGCGGTAGTCGTTGAACGACTCGGCGGTGTCGCCTGTCCAGTTCTCCTTGGAGAAAACCATGTGCGCGGCGTCGTTGATCAGGTTCTCCACGGAGCTCACCTTGGTGCCGAGGCCTCGCCACGTGTTAGCCAGGGTGTCCAGTCTCGCTGGATCAGCCTTCAGGTCCCACAGATCCGTGGTGGTGATCGAGTCGGGCTGGGCGATGAGTGCCTCCTTGGTACGGGGGACAGGCGCACCAGCCTTACACCCCTGCATGACCTTCTGCAAGATCAGTGGAGGATCCCCGATCCTCCGCATATCAAAGGCCCTCACCCATCATCGGGGTGTGGGCCTCTGATCTTCTGCGCTGTCGTGATTGCCGACCCGGGTGTGGCCGAGGGCCTCCTGAACCATCCAGATGTTCAACACCCGCTCGATCGGGAGCGTCGCGGCTGTGTGGTGAGCGTCATGCACGTGAACGCCGCGAAGGCCCGCCTTCGTGCGGGACAGGGGTGACTACGAGATGTGACGGCAGGGTCTCCGGTGTCGGCCGCGGGTTGGTTGGGCGGCGGTCACCACGCGATGGGGCCGAGGCGGTCGATGAAGATACCGCTCGGCCCGTCGGCGTCGATCGTCGCGAGTCTGACGATCGAATCGGTGCCCTCGGTGACCGTCAGCTCGCCGGTGTGATGGTTCATGTCAGTGGCGGCGAATTTCCGGTTCGCGACTTCTCCGGGAGTGGCGATGTTGAACTTGATCTCCGGGATCGCGTGGGCGTACCGGAGGGTGATCATGTTCAGCGCCGCCTTCGACGAGCTGTAGGCGAGTTCGTGCATCTTCGCGGAGGGTTGCTGCGGATCGGTCACGACTGCGAAGGAACCGACGGCACTGGACACCATCACCACCCGCGGATGCTCCGCCGCCCGCAGCAGGGGCAGGAACGCGTGCGTGACGCGGATCGGCCCGTACACGTTCGTGTCGTAGACGGAATGGATCTCCTCAGCCGTCGCGTCGGCGGGCGCGATGGCCCTTCCTGACGTGCCGGCGTTGTTGATCAGCACATCCAGCCGGTCGGTGTGCTCCCGCACGAGCCGTACGGCGTCGGCCACCGACTCGTCCGAGGTCACGTCCAGCGGGACCATGACCACGTTCGCGCCATCGGCGGTCAGCTTGTCGGCAGCCGCCCGTCCTCGGCCTTCGTCACGCGAGCCGAGGAAGATCGTCCAACCCTGTTCCCCGAGCCGCCTGGCCGCCTCGAGGCCGAGTCCCTTGTTGGCTCCGGTGATCAGCACAGAGGTCTGTTCCGAGTTTGTCATGCCCTCTGAGACGAGGTGCCCCGCTCGGTTGTGACATGGGGTGAGCGGCCCTGAGGGCGGCGGACCCGTCTCGATTGGTCGCCAACGGGCACGAACATCTTGGCGCTGCTGCCCGGCAGGACGACGGCCGGCAGTCCGGCGACGATCCACAGTGCGCCGTTCATGCGGCTCCTCCTTGTGGGGTCGTCCGCAGGGGGACGAGTGCCGTCGGCGATCTGTGACATGGCCGGCGATGTCCGGGGCTCACCACTCTCCATGGCTGCGATGTCACAAAGCGGACGGCTGTCTCGTCTCGTGTACGGGATGCAGAGATCCGGGAGTCAGAAGGGTGACGTGGCGGTGCGGGTGTTCGTGGCCGGTGGGGCCGGAGTCGGCGGGCGGTGGCTGGTGCCGCGGCTTGTGGCCCGTGACGGCCAGGTGAAGCCGACAACAAGGAACCCGGGCAAGCCGGGCTCGTCCGAGACCCTGGTCGAGGTGGTGCGCAGCCGGCCGCGCTCGCTCGTCGGCGACGGGCTCGAAGACGCGGCGAACGCCACCGTTCAGGGCCGGCTGGGGACGTGCCGGTGGTGATGGTGACCGTGGACCGCGGCGGGCCGGACCACCCCTCGTGGCGTCAGGGCTTCCAGGGAGGACGGGGATGACGCGAGAGGAAGAGTTCGAGGCACTGCGCCCGCTGTTGTTCTCGATCTCCTACCGGATCGTGGGCAGCGTGACCGAGGCCGAGGACGCCGTCCAGGAGACGTGGCTGCGCTACGCGACGACCTCGACGCGACCGCGATCCACCAAGACCTTCCTCTCGGCGACGGTCACCAGGATCTCGATCGACGTGCTGCGCTCCGCCCGGGTTCGCAGGGAGGAGTACGTCGGGCCGTGGTTCCCCGAACCGCTGCTCACCGACCCCTACCAGGACCCGGAGCGCTCCGCGGAGCTGGCCGACTCGGTGTCGATGGCGGCACTGCTGCTGCTGGAGCGACTGAGCCCGCTCGAACGCGCCGTCTTCGTGCTCAGGGAGGTGTTCAGGTTCGGGTTCGCGGAGGTCGCCTCGGCAGTGGGCCGCTCGGAGGCGGCATGCCGCCAGCTCGCATCACGGGCACGCCGTCACATGCAGGAGGGACAGCCCCGGTTCGAGACCGACAGGAGGAAGCGCGAGGAACTCGCCGAGCGGTTCTTCGACGCGCTCAGGGAGGGCGACGTCGACGGGCTGCGCGAACTCCTGGCCGCCGACGCTCAGCTGGTCAGTGACGGCGGCGGCCAGATCGGGGGCAGGAGCCCCGTCCACGGCGTCGAGAGGGTCGCCAGGGTGCTGGCCGCCGCAGGTCCGCCGTTCCGCCAGATCGGCGCCGTGATGGAGGCACACGAGGTCAACGGCCAGCCCGGCGCGATCCTTCGAGACCGCGACGGCAGGATCATCAGCACCTGGACGCTCGACATCCTCGACGGACGCGTCCAGACCATCCGCTCGTTGATCAACCCGGACAAGCTCGGGCACCTGGGCCCCGTCGCGGATGCCCACGCGGTCATCCGCGAGAAGAACCAGGCCCGCCGGCTGCCGACATGAGCCGCGTCAGGGAGAACCGGCCCCGCCGTCAGATGCCCACGGAGTGAGTACCGGGTCCCGCACACCACAGCGACGACCAGACGAGTGTCGGGTCGACCGGAAGGAGACACCATGTCAACAGCCCAGCCAGCCGGCGACCAGGCGGTGTTGAACCGTCTGCACAACGCCACGAACAGCGGCGATGTGGAGCTCATCTGGAAGACGATCGACGAGGTCGTCGATCCGGACGTGCTCTTCCACACGCCGGTGCCGACTGGTGCGGGGGGAGCCCAGGCACTCAAGCACATATGGGCGATGCTCCTGCGGGCGTTCCCCGACATTCACGTCACGGTCGAGGACGTCATCGCCGAGGGGGACAAAGTCGTGTGCAGGAACACGGTGACGGGGACCCATCAGGGCGAGTACATGGGCCTCCCGCCGACCGGCAAGTCGATCACGTACAGCGAGATCTTCATCGTCCGCTTCGAGGACGGCCGGTTCGCCGAGATCTGGGGGGTGGTCGACGTCGCCTCGCAGATGCGACAGCTCGGCATGCTTCCCGCGTAGCGGAGAAGCGGGGGGCGGCGAACGATCGGCACGCCGCACGCCGAAGACGCGGTCTCTCAGCGAGCGATCCATGCGATGACGACGGCCGCGGCGACGGCCGTCCACAGCAGCACGGAGGCGGCGGTGGTCGCCCAGCGCAGGCGGGCGCGCGGGCCTCGGGCGACGGGCAGCCCCCGCATGCGGAGAGCGCCGACGGCGACGGCTGCCGCGACAAGAGCCGCGGTGGCCGGCCACAGCGGCGGCCAGAGGATGTGCCAGGCGCCGAAGGACCAGGCGACCGCCAGCAGCACGACGGCGCGCCACGCCATCGAGACGAGCTTCAGCCGGTCCGGTGCGGGGAGAAGGCGGCGCGCCCTCCTGCGGGCGGCCACCTGCAGCGTCCGCGCCGCCGCGACAAGGCACAGGACGGCCAGCGCGAGCACGGGAAGCTCGCCGGTCAGCAGGTCCCGCTCGGTCGGCCCCTCCTTGCCCAGCAGCCGGAGCCCGATGTAGTCGACCGACGCGGAGGTGTTACCCAGGACGACGACGCCACGGCCGGAGGTCCGGTCGAACCCCACGTAGCTGGAGAACCCTCCGGTGTGGCCGTCGTGCCAGGTCACGCCGTTCGTCGTCCGCCAGCCGTAGCCGATCGTGTCGCCCTCGGCGATGTTCCAGCGAGACCGGGTCGCGTCCGCGCCCGGTGCGGTGCCGTCGAGCACGGCCGCGACGAAGCGGGCCAGGTCGGCGCTCGTGGTCCAGCCGCCGGCCCCTGTCGGGGCGTACCCGTCGCTGGACCAGGGCGCGGCCTCGTGGCCCGAGGTGAGATAGCCGTGAGCGCGGCCTGACGGCAGGTCGCGCGGGTCGCTGACGAGGTCTGTGTCGCGCAGGTCCAGGGGGTCGAGGATCCGCCGTCTGAGCAGGTCGTCGTAGGTGGTGCCCGCCTTGGCGGCGAGCGCCTGCCCGAGCAGCGCGAACCCGAGGTTGGAATAGGCGATCTCGCCGCGGCCGGTCGCCACGGAGCGTGCCACGTCGTCGACGACGTCCCGTGCGCTTTGTCCCTGGTAGGGGTTGCCGCCGACCAGGCTGCCGAGGACGGCGGTGCTCGAGACGGAAGCCGGGATGCTGGGTATGCCCGAGCGGTGGCTGGCCAGCTCCTCCAGCGAGGCCGCCGCTATGCCGGGATCGCGGAAGGTCCGGTCGGGGAAGATCTCGCCGACCGTCGTCCGCGGCGCGAGCTCCCCCTTCTTCGCCATGTCGGCGAGGATCATGCCGGTCATGGGCTTGGTGATCGAGCCGAACTCGAACGGTGTCCGATGGTCGACGGCGCGGCCGCCCGAGACCTGGGTCGTTCCCACGCCTGCCGTCCGGACGGTGCCGTGGTCGATGAGGGCGACGGCGAGCGCGTGGTGGCCCGCCGACGGCCAGGCCGCCTGCCGTACGGCTTGGGCCAGCGCGGCGTCGCCTGTGCTCTCGCCACCGAGTCGCAGACCGTGTGGCGCGGCCAGGCCGGCGAGGGGCAGCACCACCGCGACGGCGGCGAGGACGATGAGGGCGCGCCGCCTGCAGCGGCTCCTGCCGGTCGTGGTTGTCAAAGAAGTCCACCTCCGGCCGTCGAAGCTAGTCAGGCGGAGGCCGGCGTCGAAGGGTGCAGGCCCCCGTCCGTCATGACGGCGGCCAGCCGGACGAAGTGTGCGGTTAACCACAGGAAACCGCAGGGCGGGAGCTGGCATGCTTCGAGGCCGTGGCCGGGCGGTCGACCGGCGGCACGGCTGGATCGGGGGCAGGGATACCCTGGCCCGCGAGTCGTGTCCACAGGCTGGAGGGGGTGCTGGCAGTCATCGGCAGCGCAGCTGGAGGCGCGCCGTTCGTTCCGCCGGCATCCCGGCGGCGGCGCCGCGCATGAACGGCAAGCGGCTCCTCGCCGGCGTGATCGCCGTGGCCGCCGCGTCGGGCATGACGGCCGGAGCCGTGCTCGAGACCGGCCTTCCTGTTCCTCCGTCCCAGTGGCTGTTCGTGGCGGGCGGGATGCTCCTGCCTGCCCTGGGCTGGCTGATAGCCAGCCGTCGGCCCGCCAATCCGTACGGCTGGCTGGTGCTCGCGACGGCCCTGTGCCTCGGCGTCGGTGGGCTGGGGGTGGGGACGCTCCTGCACCACGCCCGAACCGGTGTGGACGGCCCCGTCCTCGGCGTCGCGGTCGCGGCGGCGGCGCTGTACGGCGTCCACTACGGGCTCGTGTGGATCTTCATCCCGTTGCTCTTCCCCGACGGCCGGCTGCCGTCACCGCGGTGGCGCCCGCTCGCCTGGGCGGGCGGCGCGTGCGTCGCCGTCCACACGATCGGTGTCCTGTTCGCCCCGGGCCTCCTGGACGAGGACGTGCCCGTGCCCAACCCGCTCGCGCTGCCCGGAGCCGCGGGCTCCGTGGCCGCGGGAGCGGTCACGGCAGGGACGCTGCTGACGCCCGTCATCGCCGCCGGGGCGATAGGCGCGCTGATCGTGCGGTGGCGCGGGGCGACGCCGGCGGAGCGGCGCCAGCTGCGGTGGATGACGGCCGGAATCCTGCTGAACGGGGCCGGCTTCCTGCTCGTCCTCGGCATCGAACACCGGCTCGTCGCGCAGGACCTGAGCTGGCTCGCCCTCCTGCCCGTGCTCGGCGCGGTGCCCGCGGCCATCGGCGTGGCGATCGTGCGGTACAACCTGCTCGACATCCGCGTGGTGATTCGCAGGTCGCTGGCCTACGGCCTGCTCTGGTCGGCCATCGCGCTGGGGTACGCCGGTGTGGCGACCGCCCTGGGCGTCGTCGCGGGCGAGCGGTTGCCGGTCTCGGTCGCGATCGTCCTGACCGTCCTCGTCACACTCGTCTTCCAGCCCGTGAGGGCGCGGCTGGAGGCGCTCGCCGACCGGCTCGTGTACGGCGTCCGCCCCACGGCGGCGCAGGTGCTGACCCAGATCAGCGCGGCGCTGGACTCCATGACCGAGTCGAGCGGCCAGCTGCGGCATCTCGCGCACGTCGCCCGCTCCGCCCTCGGGACGCAGTGGATCGCCGTCAGGCTCGACGACGGCACGGAGGCGAACGCGGGCGCCGTCACGGGTGAGCCGGAGTGGACCGTCCCGATCAGGAACGAGGGGCGGGTGGTGGGCCGGTTGTCGTGCGGTCCCAAGATCGAGGGAAAGCTGACCGAGCGGGACCACACCCTGCTCACCGCCCTGGCGGCCCAGGCAGGTCTCGCCCTGCGCGGCACGCGCCTGGCCGCGCGCCTGGTCCACGCCCAGGAGACCGAGCGCCGCAGGATCGAGCGGAACATCCACGACGGCGTGCAGCAACAGCTCGTGGCGCTCATCGCGGGGCTCGAGCTGGCCAGGGCCGCCCCGCGCGCCGAAGCCCTGACGCACCTCCGTGAACAGGCGCGGGCCACGCTCGAGGACCTGAGGGAGCTGGCGGCGGGCATCCACCCGACGGTGCTCACCCAGGGCGGCCTGGTCGAAGCGGTGGAGGAGCGATGCGACCGCCTGCCCATCGACGTCGAGTTCACCGTCGAGGACGAGCTGCGCGGGCAGCGCTATCCCGACGACATCGAGGGCGCGGCCTACTTCACGATCGGCGAGGCCCTCGCCAACACGCTGAAGCACGCCGCCGCCACACGGGTCGAGATACGGCTGGCGCGACACGACGACCGCCTGCTGGTCGAGGTGTCAGACGACGGCGCGGGGTTCGACCCCGAGGCTGTGACCCCTCGCGGACTCGGGCCGCTGGCCGACCGGCTCAGCGCGCTCGGCGGGAACCTCGAGGTGGTCAGCGCTCCAAGGAAGGGGACCAGGGTGAACGCCTGGATACCGGTCGATGGCTGATCCTCTGCGCGCGGTACTCGCCGACGACCACTACCTCGTCAGGGAGGGGCTCAGGCAGCTGCTGGAGACCTCCGGCGAGGTCGGCGTCGTCGCGGCGGTCAGCAACGCCGACGAGCTCCTCGACGCGGTCCGCAGGTTCCAGCCTGACGTGATCGTCACTGACATCCGCATGCCGGGCACCTCCTTCAGGGCCGGCTTCGAGGGCATCGACGCGGCCCACCAGGTCCGGGCCGAGCACCCGGGCACGGGGGTGGTGGTGCTGTCGCAGTACCGGGACGCGCTGTTCGCCTTCGAGCTGTTCAGGCACGGCAGCGAAGGGCTCGCCTACCTTCTCAAGGACAGGATCGGCAACCTCGACGACCTGCTCGGCGCGATCAGCGCGGTCACGTCGGGCGGGTCGGTCATCGAGCCGCAGGTGGTCGACGCGCTGGTGCGGCGCCGTGTCAGGCGCAGCCGTCCGGCCGCGGGCCAGCTGACCGCCAGGGAGCGCGAGGTACTCGGGGAGATGTCCCTCGGCAGATCGAACGCGGGCATCGCGCAGTCGCTCCACCTGTCGGTGTCGGCCGTCGAGAAGAACGTGAACACGATCTTCCACAAGCTCGGCCTGGAGAGCGCTCCCGACGTGCACCGACGCGTCGCGGCGGTCGTCCGCTACCTCGGCGCGGACCTCTGAGCAACAGGGCCGCGACCCCGCGCGCGTTCGCCGTCGTCTCCCCCCGTGTGAGAACGATCACACCGCGGCGTGTCATGGATCGGCTGGCTCGCCGGTTCAAGTGGGGACTCGATACGGAGGAAACCATGACAGACCGCATCGTGGTGCTGGGCGCCGGTTACGCGGGGCTGGGTGCCGCCAAGCGTGCCGCCAGGAGGCTGCAGGGCGCCGACGCCCAGGTGACACTGGTCAACGCGAGCGACAGGTTCGTGGAGCGGGTCAGGCTCCACCAGCTCGCGGCCGGGCAGCGGCTGCCCGACCTGCCGCTTCTCGACCTGCTCGACGGCACCGGCGTGGAGCTGGTGGTGGCCAGGGTGACCGGCCTCGATCTCGACGCGCGGGCCGTACGGCTCGACGCGGCGCCGTACAGCCTGAGTTATGACGTGCTGATCTACGCCCTCGGCAGCGACGCGGACAGGGATGGCGTGCCGGGGATCCGGGAGCACGCGTTCACGCTGGCCTCGGCCGGCGAGGCGGCCAGGCTGCGCTCGCGGCTGGCCGAAACCGGCTCGATCGTCGTGGTGGGCGGCGGGCTGACCGGGATCGAGGCCGCGACCGAGTTCGCGGCGACCCACCCGAGACTGGGCGTCGAACTGGTCTCAGGGGGGACGATCGGCGGCTGGCTCTCCCCGAGGGCCCGCCGCCATCTCCACAGGGCCTTCGGCCGGTTGGGCGTCGCCGTGCGCGAACGCGCGACGGTCGCCAAGATCGGTCCTGACGGGCTGCTCCTGGACGACGGCCACGAGTTGCCCGCCGAGACGGTGGTGTGGACGGCCGGATTCCGGGTTCCGGGCCTGGCCGCCGCCTCCGGGCTGGCCACTGACGAACACGGCCGCATGCGGGTCGACGGGGCGCTTCGCTCGGTGTCCCATCCAGAGGTGTTCGGCATCGGGGACGCCGCCGCGGCCAGGACCGCCGGCGGGCAGTCACGCATGTCCTGCCAGACCGGCCTGCCCATGGGCCTGCAGGCGGGCGACGCGGTGGCCGACCTCCTGGCGGGGAGGGAGCCGCGAAGGGCCAGGATCCGCTACGTCTGGCAGAACATCAGCCTCGGCCGTCATGACGGCGTCACCCAGTTCACCCGTGCCGACGACAGCCCGCTCGGCGCCGTACTGACCGGTCGCGCCTCCGCGACGTTCAAGGAAGCCATCACCCGCGGCACCGTCTGGAGAATGCGCCACCCAGGGCCCTACGGCCCCGGCGCCTGATTCGCACGAAGAGTGCGCCGCGCTCGTGAGAATCCGATCGAAACGGCTCGTCCTGTCACACTCGCGACGAACCGCTCAATCGACGCCTGTCGCCGCTTGCCGTACGGCGAGCGCGCGCGGGCAGCTGAGATGGGCTTGAGTCTCCAGTAAGGGGAGACACGAGAGTGGGGGCATGGACGGCGACACGCTGTACTCGATCGGCGATCTGGCCAGGCGGACCGGGCTGACGGTCAAGGCCATTCGGTTCTACGCCGATCGCGGGATCGTGCCGCCCACCGACCGCAGCCCCGCGGGCTACCGCCGTTACGGCATCGACGCCGTCGCACGTCTCGACCTCGTACGCACGCTGCGCGACCTCGGCCTGGACCTTTCCACGATCAGGAAGGTCCTGGACAGGGAGGTCTCGCTGCCCGAGGTCGCCGCGGCGCACGCCGAGGCGCTGGCCGTCCAGATCAGGACGCTGCGCCTGCGGCGGGCGGTGCTGACAGCGGTAGCCAGGCGCGGCTCCACCCCTGAGGAGATGGATCTCATGCACAAGCTCGCCAAGCTCTCCGAGGACGAACGCCGGCGGCTGATCGACGACTTCCTCGACACCGCCTTCGGCGGGCTGGACCCCGCCGCAGGGTTCGCGGGGATCAGGAGCTCGATGACCCCCGAACTCCCCGACAGTCCCGAGACCGAGCAGGTCGAGGCGTGGGTGGAGCTGGCGGAGCTCTCCCAGGACCCGGACTTCCGCGCCAGCGTACGGCGCATGGCCGAGCACCACGCGGCCGAGCGCTCCCATGGCGACGCCACGACGCTGCGCCGCGACTCGGCCGCGATGGTCCGTGACGAGGTGGGCCCGGCCCTGGCGGCAGGCATCGACCCGGCCTCTCCCGAGGCCGACGCGGTGGTCGCGGCGGTCATGGCTCAGTACGCCCAGGTCTTCGACCGCCCCGACGACGCCGAGCTTCGACGCAGGCTGCTCACCCGGCTGGAGGCCGCGAACGACCCGCGCTGGGAGCGGTACCTCCGGCTGCTCGCAGTGATCAACGGCTGGCTGGCCCCGGAGAGCCTGGCCCTGGTGTACGCCTGGTTCATCCCTGCCCTACGCGCCCGGATCCCGAGATAGCCGCAAAGCCCCGAAAGCGCTTACGAGCGCGGCACCGATGACCGGCCGGTCGAAGAGCTCGGAGCGAACATGTGGTGGAACTGTGCACGTAGCGTGAAAGTGTCGGCGAAGCCGTAGCTTGGGTGATCTTCTCCCCGCACACTCTCCCTTGTGTCGTCACCCACCGCGAAGAACGCCGAGCGCTGGTCGAGGGTGCCTGTCCTGATGGCGCTGATCGGCTGGCTGGTGTTGGCGGCCATGTACTTCCTGTTCATCCCGATCTTCCACTCGATATGGCTGTTCGTGTGGCCGCTGATCGGGGTCGGCTGGCTGTGGGCCGCCCTGTGGTCCTGGGTCGCGGTGATGTCGTATCTCTCGATCAGGCGGTACGGCCGCGCCCTGGCTGGGCTGGTGATCGCGGTGACCTTCGGGGCGGCTCTGTGGACGACCGACTGGCCTGTGTTCCACGTCAGGAGCGTGCTGTGGCTGGAGCATGAGGCGTTCGCCGAACTGGCCGCCGACTACGAGAAAGGCAAGCCCCTCACGGTCCCCGCGTGGATGCGATATCTCGCCGTGGACGGGAAGATTCAGGCGCAGGAGGACGGCCTCTACTTCCCCGTCTTCGTCGACCTGTGGCGCGCCGAGACCGGCAGGGGGTTCGCCTACGTCCCGGTCGCGCGTGGCCGCGAGCCGGTGCTCCAGACCGCGGAGGGCGATCTCGGGAGTCCGACCCGCCATCTCGGCGGCGGGTGGTGGTGGGTCGACTAGGAGCTGTTCGGAGTTCGGATCATGTGGCTGAGGTGAGGAGCTTCAACCACATGATCGAGCCTCGGAGGTGGAGTCCGGCCTCGTGGCTCTCCGGAGCCTTGTCGTAGCGGGTAGCCAGCCCACGCCAGGTCTTGATCTTCTGAAAACAGCGCTCGACGGTGTTGCGCTGCTGGTAGCGCCCTGGATCGAAGCCGACGGGCCGCCCACCGGCCGAAC
>NZ_BAAATE010000025.1:0-126551 GCF_039533245.1 Nonomuraea recticatena
CCAGCAGCCCGTCGGCCTGCAGGCCGCGGGCGAACTTGTGCGCGGCGGCCATCGGGCCGCCGGTGTGGGAGCTCGACGGGCCGATACCGATCTTGAAGAGGTCGAAGACACTGATCGCCATTGATACAGCCCAACTCTCAAGATATGCCGGGGTCCTGGCTGGACCCCGGCGGAGTGTGTCAGTTGTCGCCGGAGGTGAGCGCGGTGTACTCCTCCGCGCTCAGCAGGTCCTCGGGGTCGCCTTCCAGGCGGACGCGGAACATCCAGCCCTCGCCGTACGGCTCGCTGTTGACCAGGTCGGGCTTGTCGACGACGGCCTGATTGACCTCGACGACCTCGCCGCCGACCGGGGCGTAGATCTCGCTCACCGACTTGGTCGACTCGACCTCGCCGATGGAGTCGCCCGCCTCGACCGTGGTGCCGACCTCGGGAAGCTGCACGAAGACCACGTCACCCAGCGCTTCGGCCGCGTAGGCGGTGATGCCCACGGTCACGGTCAGGCCGTCGTCGAGTCCGGCGACCCACTCGTGCTCCTTGGTGTAGCTCAGGTCGTCAGGGATGGTGCTCACTTGTTCCTCCTGTAGAAAGGCAGCTCCACCAGGTCCACAGCCTCTTGGCTGCCCCGGATGTCAACGGCCAGACCTTCTTCTATCCCAGTGTCCACGTACGCCATCGCGATGGGCTTACCGAGGGTCTGCGACGGGGCGCCGCTGGTCACCTCGCCCACGACGACGCCGTCCTTGGTGACCGGGAACCCGTGACGCGGGACCCGGCGGCCCGTCGCGACCAGGCCGACGAGTCGGCGGCGCGGCGGAACATCCTTGACGGGCTCCAGCGCCGCCCTGCCGACGAAGTCACCCGGCTTGTCGAACTTCACCACGCGGCCGAGGCCGGCGTCGAACGGCGTGAGCGAGGCGTTGAGCTCGTTGCCGTAGAGGGGCATGCCCGCCTCGAGGCGCAGCGTGTCGCGGCTGGACAGGCCCGCGGGCAGCAGGCCGTACGGCTCGCCCGCCTTCGTCAGCGCGTGCCACAGCGGGGCGGCGTCGGCGTTGGCGACGAACAGCTCGAAGCCGTCCTCGCCGGTGTATCCGGTGCGCGCGATCAGCGCCTCGGCGCCCGCGACGGTGCCGGGCAGGCCCGCGTAGTACTTCAGGCCCTCGAGGTCGGCGTCGGTGAGCGTGGCCAGGATCTCCTGGGCCTTCGGGCCCTGGACGGCGATGAGCGCGTACTGGTCGGAGCGGTCCTCGACGGAGGCGCCGAAGCCGGAGGCGCGCTCGGTGAGCCGCGCGGCGACCATCGGGTAGTTGGAGGCGTTGGCGACGACCATGAACTCCTCGTCGCCGAGCCGGTAGACGATGAGGTCGTCGAGCACGCCGCCCTGCTCGTTCACGATCATCGTGTAGCGGGCGCGGCCGACGGCCAGCGCCGAGAGGTGGCCGACCAGCGCGTGGTCGAGCGCCTGACCCGCCTGCGGCCCGGTCACGAAGATCTCACCCATGTGGGACAGGTCGAACAGCCCGGCCCGCTCGCGGACGGCGTTGTGCTCGGCGGACTCGCTGCCGTAGCGCAGCGGCATCAGCCAGCCGGCGAAGTCGGTCAGCGTGGCGCCGAGACTCTCGTGGATGTCTCGCAGCGGCGTCGGTCGGGACATTGTGCGCACCTCAGAATGGGTCGGATGCCAGGATCCTCCCCCTCTGTCATCGGTGCCTGAGAGCTTCGCCCGAATTTTCCCGGACTTTCACCTTCGGCGAGGCCCAACAGGCCTGCTTTCCAGAGGTCACCTGGCCCGCGCGGTCCTTTGCCTTGAGAGGTTCGCGGGGAGGGCTTGCTCCTTCAGGGGTCATGGCCGGCTGCCAGGACGCTCTCCCGCGTGGGTTCATCGGTGTATGGGGGCAAGCCTAGTACGGATTCGACCACCAAGGGAAAGGTGCGGGCGGGGGGACTCGAACCCCCACAGTGTCTCCACCAACAGGACCTAAACCTGCCGCGTATGCCGATTTCGCCACGCCCGCGCGACTCCCGCTCAGAATAGCGCCCAGGGCGGCGGCGGAGATACTCGTTCACGATCAAGCCCGCCCGCGCGGCGGGCCCGACCGTGACGCCTCAGACGAGGCCGAGCTTCTTCTTCAGCGCCGCCACGTGTCCCGTGGCCTTCACGTTGTAGAGGGCCTGCTCGATCTTCCCGTCGGCGTCGATCACGAAGGTCGAGCGGATCACGCCGACGACCTCCTTGCCGTACAGCTTCTTGGCGCCGTACGCGCCGTAGGCCTTGTGCACCTCGAGACCGGGGTCGGACAGCAGAGGGAAGGTCAACGCGTCGCGCTCGACGAACTTGACCAGCTTGTCGGCCTTGTCCTTCGACACGCCGAGCACGACGAAACCCTCGTCGGTGAGCAGGTTCAGATTGTCGCGGAAATCGCACGCCTGCTTGGTGCACCCCGGCGTCATCGCGGCGGGGTAGAAGTACAGGATGACGCGCTTGCCACGGAAGGCGTCGAGGGAGACGGCGCCGCCGTCGGCTGCGGGCAGCGAGAAGTCCGGCGCGGCGTCGCCGGGCTGGAGCTTGGTTTCGGTCACGGGTCCTCCTTAGACGGCCCAACCTACCTCGCGCCCGCTGTGCCGTCCGGCACCGCGACCTGACAGACTGATCACCTGAGAGAGGAGAGCCATGGCCGACACCGACCCCGATGAGCTGGAGCGCCGGATCGCGCGGACGCGTGCGGAGCTCGCCCAGACCGTCGACGCCATCGCCGACCGGGTGAGCCCGAAGCGCGTCGCCCAGCGCGGCGTGGAGGAGGTCAAGTCGAGGGCCGAGCACCTGGTGTCGTCGGTCGGCGACCTCGTGGGCATCACGCCGCGGCCCGTGCGCTTCGGCGACGAGCCCGACGACCTGTGGGAGGACGAGCAGCCCAACCTCGGTCCCGCGCTGATCGCCGTGGGCGCCGTGCTGGTGATCGGCGCCACGCTGGTGATGTGGAGAAGGCGCAGGCGAGGCTGAGTCAGAGGAAGGTCTTGCCCTCGCCCCTGTAGGTCGGGACCTCCTCGACGACCTTGTCGCCCTCCACGAGCAGCAGGCCGGCGAACCGCTCGCACAGCTCGCCCGCCTTCGCGTGGCGGAACCACACCCTGTCTCCCACGCGCAGGTCCTCGGCGGGCTGGCCGAGCAGCGGTGTCTGCACCTCGCCCGCGCCCTCGTCGGCCGAGTAGCGCAACCCGGGGGGTAGGTACGGCTGGGGCAGCCGCGAGGGGCCTGGCGCCCCAGAGGCCAGGTAACCGCCGCCGAGCACGGTGACCACGTCGGGCGCGGGACGGCGGACCACCGGCAGCGCGAACAGCGCGGCGGGGCGCCCGCTGAAGCCTCGGTAGAAGTCGAAGAGCCTGGGGTGGAAGAAGCCCGACCCCGCCGCGCACTCGGTGACCGCCTTCTCCCTGACCGTACGCTCGATGCTGCCGGTGCCGCCGCCGTTGACGAACTCCAGGTCGGCCACCTGCCTGACGGCGTTGACGACGCGGCCGCGCCGCAGGATCAGCTCCCTGGCCGAGCGCGCCTGCATCAGCCTGACCACACGGGCGAAGGCGGCGCTGCCCGGAGGGTCGTCGCCGACGCCTGCGATCTGCGCCTCGTAGGCCATGAGGCCGACCAGCCTGAAGCCAGGACGCTTGGCGATGTCGGCCGCCAGGTCGGCGGCGTGCACGGGTTCGCGCACCGGCGAGCGCAGGGCGCCCGCGCGGAAGCGCCCGCCGAAGGCGAGATAACCGGCGTCGAGGTCGAGGCACAGGCGCAGCGGCGGGCTGTTCGCCGGCACGGCGGCCTCGATGTAGTCGAGATGCTCGGCCGAGTCGACCATGAGGGTGATCTCTCTCGCCGCCCGCTCCGACGCCGCGAGCCTGGCCAGCGCCGCCCTGTCGGCGGTCGGGTAGGCCACCAGCACGTCGGAGAAGCCGTGGGAGACCAGCCACAGCGCCTCCGGCAGGGTGAAGGCCATGACGCCGCGGAAGCCGTCCATGGCGAGGATGCGCTCCAGGATCGGGCGCGACCTGACGGACTTGCTCGCGACCCTGATCGGCTTGCCGCCCGCCCTGCGCACCAGGCTCTCGGCGTTGGCCCGCAGCGCCTCCATGTCGAGGATCGCGAAGGGCGGATCGAGCTCCGCTGTGGCCCTGTCGTAGCGCTGGCGGTCGTCCATACAAGCAGGGTAATACCGATGCTCGCGGGCAAAGATCCCGCAAACCGGCGGCGGGGAGGGCTTTATGGCCGGGCGGGCCCCTGTACCTCTGGTCGGTGTGATGACAACACTCCAGGAGCTCCTGCCTGGCGGAGCCGCCCTGACCGAAGGGGACACGCCTCGCCGCAGGGCGGCGAGAGTGCTCAAGCCCGCGCGCACCCCCGCGGGCGTCGTGGTCTCCGCCGCCCTGGCGGTGCTCTTCTCTCTGACCGCCGCCGAGGTCGTCGCCGCGCTGCTGGGCGGCAGGCTCGGCCTGGTGCCGATCGACAGGGTGGCGGACCTGGCCGCTGCCACCCCATGGTCGCACCCGAACCTGCAGTTGGGGGCCCTGGTCACCGCGGTCGTGGGGCTGGTGCTGCTCGGGCTCGCGGTGCTGCCGGGCAGGGCCAGGCTGCTGGCGCTGGGGACCTCCGATTCGAGGCTGGTCATCGGCATCACCAGGACGGGGCTGCGGCGCACGCTCAAGACCGCGGCCGAGGACGTCGACGGCGTGGAGAGCGTCAGGGTACGGCTGCGCCGCCGCATGATCGAGGTCACGGTCGTCTCCGACGCCGAGCGCACGGGCGCGATGCTGCGCAGGGCGGGCGTCGCCGTCGGCGACAGGCTGAACGGGCTGGGCGCGATCTACGCGGGCGAGGTCGTCGTGCGGCTGCGCAGGAAGGGGCTCTGATGCGGCAGTACGCGGGCAACAGGATCGGCCTGGCCGTGGTGGGTTTCGTCCTGCTGTCCGGGGGCGCCTACGCCTTCCTGCGCGGCTCGGGACGGCTGCCGCAGGCCAAGGACGCCAAGGTGCTGTCCTTCGACGTGGCCGCCTACCTCGCCGCCCACCCGTGGATCTCGTGGGCGGGCGCGCTGGCGCTGGTCATGGCCGCCATGGTCGCCACCAGGTGGCTGCTCATGGCGCTCGGCTGGGGCCGCTTCGGCCACCGGTCCGGCACGGGGACGGCGCTGCTGTGCGTCGGGCTGAAGGACGTGGAGGGCATCAGCCGTACCAAGGTGAGGCTCGTCGGCGCCGACAGGATGCGGATCTCGGTGACCTGCCCGTCCAGCGCGGACGTCGGCGCGGTGGTCGGCAAGCTGGACCGCGAGATCGTCGGCAGGATCAGGCGCGACGTCGGAGATGACGCCATGGGCGCGCTGGTCCGCCTCCACGTCCGCCGCTGAGCGTCTCTCCCGCCGCCCATACCGAGCCGGACGGCCGCCCTGGCAGCATGTGGACGAGGGGAGCTCCACCTGGTCCGGTGGGTCGGCGCGGACAGGGTGGAGGTGCGTCTGCCGGACGAGGAGCCGATCGGGGTCGACCTCGACCCCGCGACAGGCCGCCCCGTGGACGCGTGCCGGTAGGCGCTCAGCCTGTCGAGGTGGGGACGGGCGTCGGGACGCGGGTCTTGCTCGGCCCGGGGAACGGCACCGTCGGTGGATGGGCGGGATAGACGGGATACGGGTACGGGTAGGCGCAGGTTCTGCCGCCCGGGGTGTACCAGCACTCGCCGGGCTGCTGCCAGCCGTACCGCATGGGGCTCTGCCACTGGGCGGGATGGCGGTCGGCGATGCGATGGAGCACGGCGACCGCGCCGCCGCCGAGGATCGCGCCGATCAGCAGTCCGATGAGGCCCGCGCCGATGATCTGCGTGTACTTCTGCCGGACGAAGGCCGCGAAGCCGTCACTGTGAGCAGGAGGCGCGGGCCGAGGCGGTAAGGGGGCGGAAGCAGGTGGTGGGGCGCTCTCGGGGTCTGGGCCGCGCGGTGCTTCCTCTTCACCGCGCGGCCCGTCGGCGCGATCATGATCCGCCATCACGATCTCCCTTTACTCGCCCCTGAGGGCGCTCCCGATGCACAAGAATGCCGGACCCCCCATAAGTACCGTGTAAATGTGGTGTGCGACCAGGGTCGTACACCGACCTCCACCTCCAGGGGGAAGGAGGCACGCGCGGGCCTCCGTAGAGTGATGACGTGTTCGGCAAGATTCGCGCCTGGTCCCAGCGCCACCCCAAGCTCGTGGACTCCCTGTGGCTGGCGCCACTGGTCGGGCTGTGTGTCATGACCGCCATCAGTTACACCGGCCGCGCTCCCATCGGTCTGGGCGGCTACCTGGCCCTGTCGGCGGCGCTGCTGGTGCCGCTGTTCTGGCGGGGCAGCCATCCGCGCGTCGTCTTCGCGATCGTCTCCCTGATCAGCTTCTTCCAGTGGCTGGCCGGCGTCGACGCCTTCCCCGCCAACGCCGCGGTGCTGGTGGCCCTCTACACCGTGGCCACCAGGTGCGTGTTCAGATGGGCGCTGGCCGCCTGCCTGGTGTCAGAGTTCGGGATCTTCCTCGCGCTCGTGCAGTGGGACACCGTCTCCCTCAGCACGTTCTTCGGCTGCACGGTCTTCGTGGTCACGATCTGGCTCACCGGCCTGTACGCCAACACCCGCCATCGCTACCTCGAGGGCCTGGAGGAGCGGGCCGAAAGGGCCGAACGCGAGCGTGACCACCAGGCCAGGATGGCCGCCGCCGCCGAGCGGGCCAGGATCGCCAGGGAGCTGCACGACGTGGTCGCGCACAACGTCAGCGTGATCATCGTCCAGGCCGACGGGGCGGGCTACGCCATCGACAGCGACCCCGAGCAGGCACGCAAGGCCGTACAGGCGATCTCGAGGACCGGCAGGGAGGCGCTGGCGGAGATGCGGCGCATGGTCGGCGTCCTGAGGGAGGACGGCCCGGGCGCCGCCGACTACACCCCGCAGCCGGGGCTCGCGCAACTCGAGGAGCTGGTGCACGGCTCAGGCCTGCCGGTGGACCTGCGGGTCACCGGCGTCCCGCAGGAACTGCCCGAGGGTGAGCAGCTGGCGGTCTACCGGCTCGTGCAGGAGGCTCTGACCAACACGCTCAAGCACGGCGGTCCGGGGGCGCGCGCCCTGGTGGAGATGGAGTACGGCATGCACGAGCTCGTGGTGCGCGTGACCGACGACGGCAGAGGCGCCGCCGCGCCGCGCAGCCCCGACGGCCACGGCCTGCTCGGCATGCGCGAGCGCGTCTCCATGTACGGCGGCGCCGTCCAGGCCGCGCCCAGGCCGGGCGGCGGCTTCGAGGTGCTGGCCAGGCTGCCGGTCGCGGCATGATCAGGGTGATGCTGGTCGACGACCAGGAGCTGCTGAGGGCCGGGTTCAAGATGGTGCTCGCCGCCCAGCCCGACATCGAGGTGGTGGCCGAGGCGGCCGACGGAGCCCAGGCCCTGGAGCGGCTGGAGACGACCGAGGTGGACGTGGTCCTCATGGACGTGCGCATGCCCACCATGGACGGCGTCGAGGCCACCCGCAGGATCGAGGGACCGAAGGTGCTCATCCTGACCACCTTCGACCTCGACGAGTACGCCTACTCCGCGATCAAGGCGGGCGCCTCGGGCTTCCTGCTGAAGGACGTGCCGCCCTCCGACCTGGTGAGCGCGATCCGTTCGGTGCACAACGGCGACGCGGTGATGGCGCCGAGCGCCACGCGCAGGCTCCTCGACAGGTTCGGCTCGCACCTCACCACCGACAAGCTGCCCGACGGCAGCCTGCTGACCGCCCGCGAGCGCGAGGTCATGCTGCTGGTGGGCAGGGGGCTGTCCAACACCGAGATCGCCGAGCGGCTCACCCTGGCGGAGGCGACGGTGAAGACGCACCTGGGCAGGGTGCTGGCCAAGCTGGGGCTGCGCGACAGGGCGCAGGTGGTGGTCTACGTGTACGAGGCGGGGCTGATCGTGCCGTCGGATCGGCCGAAAGGTTGACCGGGGTCATCTGAGGGGTGACAGGAAGTCCGTCCTCAAGGCCCAGGGAAGGCCCGTTCCGCGCCCCTAGCGTGATCTGCGTGACGACGAACATGACATTCACCCAGGCCCCGCCCGCCGTCGTGGCCAGAGACGTGACGAAGACCTACGGCCTCGGTGACGCGCAGGTGCACGCGCTGAGGGGGGTGGACGTCGCGTTCGCCACCGGCGCCTTCACCGCGATCATGGGCCCCTCCGGCTCGGGCAAGTCGACGCTGATGCACTGCCTCGCGGGGCTGGACACGGTGACCTCAGGCACCGTCTCCATCGGCGACGTCGAGCTGACGGGGCTGGGCGACAAGCAGCTCACGCACCTGCGCAGAGACCGGATCGGCTTCATCTTCCAGGCCTTCAACCTGCTGCCCACGCTGACCGCCGAGCAGAACATCAGGCTGCCGCTGGAGATCGCCGGACGGCAGGCCGACCAGCTCCTGTTCGACCGCGTGATCCAGACCGTGGGGCTGCGCGACCGCCTCGGCCACAAGCCGACAGAGCTGTCGGGCGGCCAGCAGCAGCGCGTGGCCGTCGCCAGGGCGCTGATCAGCAAGCCACAGGTGATCTTCGCTGACGAGCCGACGGGCAACCTCGACTCGCGCAGCGGCGCCGAGGTGCTGTCCTTCCTGCGCACGAGCGTGCGGGAGCTGGGCCAGACCATCGTGATGGTCACCCACGACCCCCTCGCCGCCTCCTACGCCGACAGGGTCGTCTTCCTGCGCGACGGCGAGCTGGTCACCGAGATCTCCGAGCCCACCCCGCAGACGGTCCTCGACACCCTGATGAAGCTGGAGGCCTGAGTCCGTTGATCAGGACGACTCTCGCCGGACTGAAGGCGCACAAGCTGCGTCTCCTGCTCACCTCCGTGGCGATCACGCTGGGCGTGGGCTTCATCGCGGGCACGTTCGTGCTCACCGACACCATCCAGGCCGGTTTCCTGCAGAAGGTCACGGCGGACGCCGGCAGGGTGGCGGTGGCCGTCCTGCCGTCCCAAGGCGGGCAGCTGCCGGAGCAGGTGCTGGAGAAGGTACGCGGGATCGACGGCGTGACCGGCGCTCAGGGCCTGGTGCGTGGCAGCGCGCCGCTGCTAGGCGCCGACGGCAAGGCGGTCGGCGACCTTCCGACCTCCGCGATCTCCGTCAGCGACCGCACGACCATCACCGAAGGCGTGGCCCCCTCGGGCGGCGACGAGGCGATCGTGGACACCAACACCGCGAGGGCGCAGAACCTCAAGGTCGGCGACACCGTCGCGGTGCTCGACCAGAAGGGCGCCAAGCACGACTTCAGGCTCGTCGGCCTGTTCGACGTCGGCCTCGACCAGGAGCTCGGCTACACCGGGGCGGTCGGCTTCACCACCGCGACGGCGCAGCTCATGACGGGCGAGAAGGGCTACCGCGAGATCGACGTGACGGGCGCCGACCCCGACGCGCTCAAGCGGGCCATCGCCGCCGCCGTCGGCGGCGGCCACGAGCTCAAGACCGGCAAGGAGCTGGCCGCGGCCCTGTCGAAGAGCAACGGCGTCGAGCTGGAGTTCATCACGCTGGGCCTGCTGATCTTCGGCCTGATCGCGATGATGGTCGCCGCGCTGGTCATCTACAACACCTTCAACATCCTGGTGGCCCAGCGGACCAAGGAGATGGCGCTGCTGCGCTGCATCGGCGCGACCCGGGGCCAGGTGTTCGGCTCGATCCTGCTGGAGTCGGTGGTCGTCGGCCTGCTCTCCTCCGTGCTCGGCCTGGCCACGGGCTACGGGCTGGGTGCAGGGGCCATGGCTCTGCTCAGGGCGTTCGACGCGCCGCTGCCCACCGGCCTGGCCGCCACGCTGGCGCCCAGGACGATCGCCATCGGCCTGGTGGTCGGTCTCGTGGTCACCGTGGGCGCGGCGCTGCTGCCGGCCCGCTCGGCCACCGCCGTCGCGCCGATCGCGGCGCTGCGCGCCCAGGTGGAGGAGCAGACCTTCCGCGCGGGACTGGTCCGCGTGGTGCTCGCCGGGCTGCTGCTCCTGGCGGGGATCGGCGCCACCACCATGGCCGTGATGATGGAGCCCGGCAGCCAGGCGCCGCTGTTCATCGCGATGGCCGGCTGCTCGCTCGTCTTCCTCGCCGTGCTGGTCCTCGGCCCTGTGCTGGTCAAGCCGCTCAGCGCGCTGGTGGGCTGGATCCCCGGCAGGTTGTTCGGGGTGCCCGGCAGGCTGGCCGTGGACAACTCGGGCCGCAATCCGAGGCGGGCGGCGACCACCACGATCGCGTTGACCATCGGCGTGACGCTGATGACGCTCATCTCGGTGATCACGGCCTCGACGCGGGTGTCGATGGCCGCCAAGCTCGACTCCCAGTTCCCCGCCGACTACCTGATCACCGCGCAGGCGAGGGACGCCTCGATCCCCCGCTCGATCGGCGAGGGGCTGAGGGGCAGGCCCGAGCTCGACTCGGTCATCCAGCTGCGTGAGACGAGCGCCATGCTCGGCAGGAACGAGACCATGGTCGGCACCTTTGCCGGACCGGCCGCCATCAAGAGCCTCGGCCCCGGCGAGGTGGCGATCTCGGCGTCCCTGGCCAAGGAGTGGGGCCTGCGCAAGGGCTCCCCCGTCGAGCTCAAGACGAAGAGGGCGGGCACTGTCACGCTGAAGGTCAGCCAGCTGCTCGACAGCGAGAGCCTCCTGCCCGCGGTGACCGTGACCGCCCGCTCCTACGACGATTACTTCGGCAGGACGCCGGACTCGACGGTCTACGTCAAGATCAAGGACGGCGTCGATCCCGACCGGACCAGGAAGATGGTGGAGGCGGCCACCGCGGCCCACCCGACCGTGCAGGTGATCAGCTCCACCGACGTCCGCGGACAGTACGACGACGCGCTGGACATGACCCTCATGATCGTCACCGGCCTGCTGGGACTGGCGATCCTCATCTCGCTGCTGGGCATCGCCAACACGCTCTCGCTGTCGGTCCACGAACGCACCCGCGAGTCGGCCCTGCTGCGGGCGCTCGGGCTGACCAGGGCGCAGCTGCGCAGGATGCTCTCGGTGGAGGCGCTGGTGCTCGGCCTGATCGGCGCGCTGGTCGGGGTCACACTCGGCATCGCCTTCGGCTGGGCGGCCGTCAGAACGATGATGGACGGCGCGACCTTGGTGGTGCCCCTCGCGCAGGTCGCCCTGTTCGTCGCGCTGTCGGGCCTGGCAGGGGTCGTGGCGGCCGTGCTGCCGGCGAGAAAGGCCGCCAGGGCCTCGATCGTGGGCTCGCTGGCCGCGGGCTGAGCGACGGGCGGTGGCCCTGGCTGTCAGCGGGGGCGGCGGCCAGGCCACTGCTCGGCCACGGTCTCGGGGTTGAGCAGCGGTCTGATCACCACCTCGCCCGTGCTGCCGTCGATGACCACGCAGCCGCCGCCGACCGTCTCGGGAAGGGCGGCGGGGTCCTCCGGCTCGGGCGTCCTGGCCCACACCACGTAGCCGTCGCCGAAGGCGTACAGGCCCAGCTCAACCGGCTCCCTTGTGGCGCCGTTGAAGTACTCCTCCGCGACCGCGCGCGCCTGGTCCAGGTTCACCCCTGCTCCCCCCGCCTGTCGACGACCGCGCAGAACACCCCTGCCACCCGCTCGTAGGGCGGCTCCACCGCCATGTGCCCGCGCTGGCCGTCGATCCAGATGACCTCGCCCTCGGAGTTGACGGCGTTCCACGCGTGCGAGCCGCCGCCGGGCCAGCGGACCACGATGAGCGCGGCCGCCCCGTGTCCCGCCTCCGCCAGGCGTCGCGCGATCAGCGGGTAGGCGTGGCGGCCCTGGCCGACGTGCTCGAGCCGGCGGCCGATCCACCGCTCCATCCTGGCCGTTCCGCCGCTCTCCCCCGTGAGCAGCGGCCTGCCCACCGCGTCGTACTCGGGCTGCCGAGGCGCGGCCACCACCGGCTCCCCGTGCCAGGTGGAGAGCACCGCGAGCGCGCAGTCGGCCGCGTTGCTCGCCCTGAACGGGTCCGCGGCGGGCCCCATCCCGTTGACCAGCCTCACCCACGTGCCCCGCGGGTCGGCGAAGCGCGCGCCCTCGGGCACCGCGCGCGTCAGGTCCGCCTCAGACTGCGGGTCGGGGCGGGCCAGCCCGCCCTTCACGTCGTACGGCCTGCACTCGGTCAGCCTGGGCGGCCGGTGCGGAAGGTCGAACCAGTCGTGATCGCCCGGAACGGCCCTCTGCGCCGAGTCGGCGGCCCGTTCGTAGTCGCGCCATCGCACCCCGTCGGCGATCAGCGGGTCGTACCTGCCCTCGGGAAGGCTCTCGCGAAACATCTCGCCGCCTCCTTCGTGTTCGACGACCGATCGTAGGCGGCCGATCGCGCTCAGTCAGGAGCTTCGGAGATTTCCAAGGTGAAAGCAGGTCCCTCAGGCCACCCGTACGCTGACGGAGTGCCAGCCGGTCGCGCCGTCGGGCTCGATGGGGGCCTGCTGCCCCGTCTGGGTACGGCCAGCGGCGTCGGTCGCCCTCACCTCGATGGTGTGCTCGCCCGCCGGGGCGTCCCAGTCGAGCGCCCACTGCCGCCAGGTGTCGGGCCCCGGCACCTGCGCCAGCCTCGCCCGTTGCCAGGCGCCGCCGTCGATGCGCACCTCCACGGCCTCGATCCCGGTGTGCTGGGCCCACGCCACCCCCGCCACCGTCGTCCGGCCCGCCTGGACGGTCTGTCCCTGCTTGGGCAGGTCGATCCGCGACTGCGTCTTGATCGGCCCCTTCTCCGCCCAGCCTCTCGGCGTCCAGTAGGCCTTGTCGGTGTCGAACCTCGTCACCTTGATGTCCACGACCCACTTGGTGGCCGACACGTATCCGTACAGACCTGGCACGACCTGCCTGACGGGGAAGCCGTGCTCCACCGGCAGCGCCTCGCCGTTCATCGCGAAGGCGAACAGCGCGTCGCGGCCGTCCATCACCACGTCCACCGGGGTGCCGCAGGTGAAGCCGTCCGCCGACGTCGACAGCAGCATGTCGGCGTCGGCGCGCAGCCCCGCCTGCCTCAGGACGTCGGCCATCCGCACGCCGAGCCAGCGCGCGTTGCCCACGTACGGCCCGCCGACCTCGTTCGACACGCAGGTCAGCGTGATGTCGGCCTCGGTGAGCGGCCTCCTGAGCAGGTCGTCGAAGGTCAGCTCGACGGGCCTGTCCACCAGCCCGTGGATGCGCAGCGTCCAGTCCTTCGGGTCGACCTGCGGGACGACGATGGCGGTGTCGACGCGGTAGAAGTCCTTGTTGGGCGTGACGAAGGGCGACAGGCCGTCGAGGCGCAGGTCCGCTCCCCTGGGCAGCGGCGCGGCCGGAGTCGCCGGCCTGGGCAGGGCGATCTCCGCGCGCGCGGTGTCGCCCACCCTGCGCCCGGACAGCACCTGCCCCGCCAGCCCCGACGCGCCCGCCGCCGCGAGCCCGCCCGCCACGCCGACCATCAGTCGGCGCCGGTCGAAGGCGTACAGCTGCGCCCCTGCCCGCATGACGGCGGGCCGTTCGGCCTCCGCAGGCCCTTCGGGGTCTGGACGTGCCGGGGATCCTTCGCCGGCAAGGACTTCGGTCCGCGCCTGCTCGACCGGCGTGACCGCGCGGCCGAGCAGCAGCGTCAGCGCCCATGATCCGGCCAGCGCTCCCACCACCGTGGACAGGCCGTCGAGGGCGCCCGCGTCGGGCCTGGTGAGCACCGCCAGCAGCCCCACGACGGCGAACAGGGCCAAGCCCGCCTGCCCGAGGCGGACGCTCCGCCTGGACAGCACGCCGATCACCGCCGCCACCGCCGTCAGGACCACCGACACCCCGCTCACCAGAACGGTCTTGTCGCTCTCGCCGAAGGTCCTGATCGCCCAGTCCTTCAGCGGCGCGGGCGAGAGGTCCACCGCCGCGTCCGCCACGGCCACGACGGGGAAGGAGTCAGGCGCCAGCACCGCCGCGACCACGTAGGCGACGCCGAGCGCCACCGCCCCCGCGACCACACCGGCCAGCGCGCCCGCCCATGCGGGAACCACCTTGTTGCTGTCCACACCCCGACGCTACGCCGAGGGAGCGGAGGGAGATCTTACGGCCCTGTTACGAGGAGCCCCTCGGTCAGCTCAGCAGCGAGACGACGATGGGGGCCAGGGCGCGGAAGGCGCGGCCCCTGTGACTGATGGCGTCCTTCTCCTCGGCCGACATCTCCGCCGTCGTGCGCGACTCGCCGTCGGGCACGAAGATCGGGTCGTAGCCGAAGCCGTTGACGCCGCGGCGCTGCCTCAGCAGCCTGCCCTGGAGCACCCCCTCGACCACCCGCTCCTCGCCCGAGGGCAGCGCCAGCGCCGCCGAGCAGGTGAAGTGGGCGGTCCTGCGCTCGTCGGGGACGTCGGAGACCTGCGCGAGCAGCAGATCGAGGTTGGCGTCGTCGTCGCCGTGCCTGCCCGACCACCGCGCGGAGAAGACGCCCGGCATGCCGTTGAGCGCGTCGACGCACAGCCCCGAGTCGTCGGCCACCGCGGGCAGGCCCGACCCCTGGGCGACGGCGTGCGCCTTGAGCAGGGCGTTGTCGGCGAACGTCAGCCCGGTCTCGGCCACCTCGCCGATCTCGGGGAACTCCTCGAGACCGATCACGTCGAACCCGCCGAGGATGCGGCGCAGCTCGACGATCTTGCCCGCGTTGCGGGTCGCCAGCACGATCCTCATCGGCCCAGCGCCTCCTGCTGGTGGAGGGTGAGCTCCTCGCACCCGGCCACCGCCAGGTCGAGCAGCTGGTCGAGCGCCCGCCTGTCGAAGGGGGCGCCCTCGGCGGTGCCCTGCACCTCGACGAAGGTGCCCGACCCCGTCATCACGACGTTCATGTCGGTCTCGGCCGCGACGTCCTCGACGTAGCAGAGGTCGAGCATCGGCGTGGACTTGACCACGCCGACCGACACCGCGGCCACGGAGTCGACGAGCGGGTCGCCCGGGCACATCTTGCGCTCGCGCATCCACGCGACGGCGTCGGCCAGCGCGACGTAGGCGCCGGTGATCGCCGCGGTGCGGGTGCCGCCGTCGGCCTGCAGGACGTCGCAGTCGAGGACGATCGAGTTCTCGCCGAGCGCCTTGTAGTCGACGCAGGCGCGCAGCGAGCGGCCGATCAACCTGGAGATCTCGTGAGTGCGGCCGCCGATCCTGCCCTTGACCGACTCGCGGTCGTTGCGGGTGTTGGTCGCCCTCGGCAGCATGGCGTACTCGGCCGTCACCCAGCCCTGGCCGCTGCCCCTGCGCCAGCGCGGAACGCTGTCCTGGACAGAGGCCGCGCAGAGCACGCGGGTGCCGCCGAACTCGACCAGCACCGAGCCCTCGGCGTGGCCGAGCCACCCCCTGGTGATTTTCACGGGGCGGAGCTGGTCAGGTGTGCGTCCATCCTGTCGAGACATGCAGATCACCCTATCCCCGTGCAGGAACGGTCATGCCAGGGAGTACTCGGCGCCGCCGGCGGCCAGCTCGATCGGCCCGTCGAAGCCGCCGCCCGCGGCCTCCTCCAGCACCCTCGTGCTGTCGTTCCACGGCACCAGATGAGTCAGCACGAGCCTGCCGACCTCCGCCTTCGCCGCGTGAGCCGCGGCCTGCCGTCCCGTCAGGTGCAGGTCGGGGGTCAGGTCGGGGGCCTCGAGGAAGGAGGCCTCGCACAGCAGCAGGTCGGCGCCCTCGGCCAGCCTCACCAGTTCGTCGCACTCACCGGTGTCGCCCGAGTAGGCGAGCGTCACGCCGCCGTGCGTGACACGGAAGCCGTAGGCCTCCACGGGATGGTTCACCAGCCCCGCGGTGATCTCGAAGGGGCCGACGGAGAACCGGCCGGGCGACAGGGCGGAGAAGGCGAAGGCGGTCTCGAGGCCGGGCTCCTCCGGCATGCCGTAGGCCGCGGCCAGCCTGCGCGGGGCGTCCGCGGGCGCGTGCACGGGAACGCGCGGGTACGGCGCGGCGGGGCCGTACGTACGGGCCACGTGGTAGCCGCAGATGTCGAGACAGTGGTCGGCGTGCAGATGCGACAGGCAGATGGCGTCGACGTCGTACAGGCCGATGTGGCGTTGGAGGGCGCCGAGGGAGCCGCTGCCGAAGTCGAGCAGCATCCTGAACCCCTCGGCCTCGACCAGGTAGCAGGAGGCGGGGCTGTCGGGCCCCGGGAAGCTGCCTGAGCATCCGACGATCGTGACCTTCATGAGGACCTCCCGTTCGAGGTGGTGCTACCCCCAACAGCGGCCTGCTCGACGGCGTCGATCTCGGGTCCGAGAAAACGCCTGCCCAGCTGGGCGAAGAGCGCGGAGTCGCCGGTCGCGCGGAAACGGTGCAGGGGGGAGGTGGCACCGTTGACGAGACCGCGGTCGTGCAGGATCCGGTAGACGTCCTTGGCCGTCTCCTCCGCGCTGGAGACGAGCGTGACGCCGTCGCCGGCGACGTAGGAGATCGCGCCGGTGAGCAGCGGGTAGTGGGTGCAGCCCAGGATGAGGGTGTCGCATCCCGCCTCCTGGATGGGGGCGAGATACTCCCGCACCGCCTCGATGAGCTGCTCGCTCATCGTCTCGCCGCGCTCGACGTACTCCACCAGGCGGGGTGCGGCCACGCCTGTGAGGCTCACGTCGGGGGCGGCGGCGAAGGCGTCGTGGTAGGCCATCGACTCGATCGTGGCGCGGGTGGCGATGACGCCGACCCTGCCGTTGCGCGTCGCCTTGACCGCGCGTCTGGTCGCCGGCTGGATCACCTCGACCACCGGCACGTCGTAGCGCTCCCGCGCGTCGCGCAGGACCGCCGCGCTCGCGCTGTTGCAGGCGATGACCAGCATCTTGACGTCGTGCTCCACGAGGTGGTCCATCACCTCCAGCGCGTACTTGCGGACCTCGGCGATCCGCTTCGGCCCGTATGGCTGGCGGGCCGTGTCGGCCACGTAGGTGATGGACTCGTGGGGCAGCTGATCAATGATCGCTCTGGCGACCGTCAGGCCGCCGACCCCGCTGTCGAAGATTCCAATGCTCGCGTCCGGCACGCTTCAGAGGGTAGGCGACCTGCGAGATCGCAACAGCGTAAGAATCCTCACACGGCGTTTTCAGCCCCTCCCGACGCGGGCGAGCTGCCGCGACTGCGCCACCAGCCGTCCCGCCGAGTCCCAGACCTCGACCTCCTCGTCGAACCAGCCGTCGGCGATGAGCCTGCCGCCACCCAGCAGCGTGAGCCATCCGGGCGCGGGCAGCGCCCTCAGGTGCCAGGTCAGGTCGACGGTCGGAGCCCATCCGCGCAGCCCCGCCGAGAACACCACGGGCGGCAGGGCGTCGACCGCCAGCGCCAGCACGTAGGGGTCGGGGTCCTGGGGCTCGGCCATCCTGAAGTAGGCGCGCGCCTCGGGCCGCCCCGTCGGAGCGCCGTTGAGCCAGCCGATCGTGGGCGGGTCGAAACGCATCTCCATCTGCGCGTTCAGTGTCATGCCCGACTCGGGTCTGGGGTCGGGGAGCCTGACGCACTCGTCCACGGCCGGCATCGCCACACCGGGCTCCTCCGCGTAGAGCGGCTCCACCGCGGTCAGCGTGGCGGTCGTGACCAGCGCCTCGAGCTGTGCCACGTCGTCCTGCACCAGTCTCGCCCTGGTGAACGCCGCCGTCCTGCCCGCCTTCACCTGTTCCACCACGACCTTGGCGGGGCCAGGCCTGGGCGAGCGCAGGAACTGCGTGGTCGTGCTCACCGGATGCTCGTGCGGGGAGGCGTCGACCACGGCCCGCAGGATCACCGCCATCAGGTAGCCGCCGTTGAGCGGCCCGCCGATGGAGTAGCCGGGATCGAGGCACACGTCGTAGGTGCTCTCGTCGATCCTGATCGCCTGCGTCGCCTCGTCGAACTTCGTCATACCTGCTCCCGAACTAAGTTCTAGTGGCTCCATACTCTACGACATCTCGCCATCAGCGCGCCTACCTGCGGAAACACCCCCTGGGTGGAACAGTTGGATCATGAGTTTGACAGCCCTCATGGGGCAGTCGGTGTGGGACGTGCACGGCGTCTGGGTCGGCCACGTCGTCGACGTCCGCGTGATCAGGACCAAATCCGAGTCCATGCAGAGCCACACCGTCATAGGCCTCGTGGTGTCGGCGATACGCGCTCCCCTCCTGCTCGGGATCACGCGCGACAGGCAGGGCAGGTGGGGCTGGCTCTCGGAGTTGCTGGCCAGGGTGGTCTACGCGGGATGCACGTTCGTCCCGTGGGAGAGCGTGGACTCCAGCGACACGGGCGAGGTGCATCTGACGGCCATGCGCAAGGAGCTGACACGCGTCTAGCTGGATCACAAAACGGGCGTTTCAGTGCTTTGCAACCAGCGCTCTAGTCACATGCACTAACTTCTCAGTGGTCAATAAGTCCACTTTGTGAGTTGAGTGATGTCGGCGAATCTCCCCCCTGGCGGCCAGGACCCTGAGCGGACCACGGCCTACCGTTGGAATCAGGACCAGCCCCCGGCGCAGGGCGGTCAGCCGTACCAGCAGCCGTACCCACCCCAGCAACCCCCGTACGGGCAGCCCCAGCAGCCCCAGGGCCAGCAGCCCTACAACCAGCAGCAGCAGCCGTACCAGCAGCCGCAGCAGCCGCAGCAGCCACAGCAGCCGCAGTACGGGCAGCAGCAGGGCTACGGCCAGCAGCAGCCTGCCTATGGACAGCCACAGCAGCCCGCCTACGGGCAGCAGCCCCAGTACGGCCAGCAGCAGCCGCAGTACGGGCAGCAGCAGAACCAGCAGCAGCAGTCGTTCTCCTACGGTGAGCAGACCGTGCAGGAGCCCGCGCCCTGGCAGCAGGGCTCCGAGGGCTGGGGCCCGCCGCAGCAGCCGCCCGCCAAGAAGAGCGGCAGGGGCTGGCTGATCGCCGGCATCGCCGCGCTCCTGGTGGTGCTCGTCGGCGGCGGCGGCGTCTGGGCCGCGGGCGCGTTCCTCGGCGGCGGCGGCACGCAGCCCCACGAGGTGCTGCCCGCCGGCGCGATGGCCTACGTGCGGCTTGACCTCGACCCCGCGGCCAACCAGAAGCTCGCGCTGTTCGCTCTGGCCAAGAAGTTCACCGTCACCAAGGACAGGTTCACCGGCGACGACCCGCGCAAGGCGCTGTTCGACGCGGTCAAGGCCGACAGCGAGGACCTGGCGAAGGTCGACTTCGCCAAGGACGTCGACCCGTGGCTGGGCAGCAGGATCGGCATGGCCGTCCTCGCCCCCGCCGCCGCGGGTAAGGAGCCCGGCTTCGCCGTGGCCGTCCAGGTGAAGGACGAGGCGCAGGCCAAGGCCGGCATCGCCAAGCTGATGGGCGAGGAGAAGTACGGCCTCGCCTTCCGCGACGACTACGCGATCATCTCCGCCGACCAGGCGAACGCCGACAAGCACGCCACCGGCCCCACCCTGTCCGAGAGCGCCGACTTCACCGGCGACCTCGACGCGCTGGGCGAGCCCGGCGTGCTGTCGATGTGGATGAACGCCGGCAAGGTCGCCGAGCTCGGTGGCGAGGCCCTGCCCGCGGAGAACAAGGCGATGCTGAAGAACGCCAGGTTCGCCGCGGCGCTCCGCTTCGACTCCGCCTACGCCGAGTTCGCCGGCATCGTCCGCGGCGCCGAGGCCATGGCCGTCGGCGACCCGCAGGCCGCCGACATCTCGACGCTTCCCCCTTCCACGGTGGGCGCGCTGTCGATCTCCGGTATGGACGAGGCGATCACCAAGCAGTGGAGCCAGCTGCAGAAGAGCATGGCGGCCGCCCCCGACGGCGCCTCCTTCCAGCAGTTCGTGGACATGGCCCAGCAGAAGTACGGCCTGACCCTGCCCGCCGACCTGGCGACGCTGCTCGGCAAGAACCTCACCGTCGCGCTCGACGGCGACGGCCTGGCGACCATGGGTCAGAGCGGTCAGCTGCCCAAGGTCGGCGTCCGCATCGTCACCGACCCCGCCAAGGCGCAGGAGGTCATCGGCAAGATCGAGAAGGCCTTCACCGACGCGGGCCAGCCCGCTCCGCAGATCGCCAAGGTCCCCGGCGACGGCACGCTGACGCTGGCGACCACGCCTGAGTACGCCAAGCAGCTGTCGGAGGGGGGCACGCTCGGCGACAGCGAGGCCTTCAAGACGGCCATCCCCGACGCCGCAAGCTCCACCTTCGCGCTCTTCGTCGACGTGGACAAGCTGGAGCCGCTCTACCTGAACAGCCTCTCCGGCGACGACCAGGCCAACGCCAAGGTCTTCAGCGCCGTGGGACTCAGCGGCAAGCAGAGCGGCAGCGAGGCCAGCTTCTCGCTCCGCGTCCTGTTCAACTAGCCCGACCCGAAGGGGTCGCCGCCACGGATGGCGGCGACCCCTTCGTCATGTCCGCAGACCCGCTCGTCACGTTCGCAGGGTCGGTCGTCAGGCTCTCAGGCCCAGAGTTGGCCCTCGAGGCGGTCCTCCGCCTCGTCGAGTGTGCCCTCGTAGGCGCCGGTCGACAGGTACTTCCATCCGCCGTCGGCCACCACGAACGCGATGTCGGCCCGCACGCCCGCCTTCACCGCCTTGGCCGCCATGCCCAGCGCCGCGTGGAGCGCCGCGCCGGTGGAGACGCCCGCGAAGATGCCCTCGGCCGCCAGCAGCTCCCTGGTACGGCGCAGCGCGTCGCCCGAGCCGACCGAGAAGCGCGTCGTCAGCACCGACTCGTCGTACAGCTCGGGGATGAAGCCCTCGTCCACGTTGCGCAGCCCGTACACCAGCTCCCCGTAGCGCGGCTCGGCGGCGACGATCTGCACGTCGGGACGGTGCTCACGCAGGTAGCGGCCCACGCCCATGAGCGTGCCCGTGGTGCCGAGGCCCGCGACGAAGTGGGTGACGGTCGGCAGGTCCTGGAGGATCTCGGGGCCCGTGCTCTCGTAGTGGGAGCGCCAGTTGGCCGGGTTGCCGTACTGGTAGAGCATCACCCACGACGGGTTCTCCGCCGCGAGCTGCTTGGCCACCCTGACCGCCTCGTTCGACCCGCCTGCGGCGGGCGAGGAGATGATCTCCGAGCCCCACATGCGCAGCAGCTGGCGGCGCTCGTCGGAGGTGTTCTCGGGCATGACGCAGATCAGCTTGTAGCCCTTCAGCCTGGCCGACATGGCCAGCGAGATGCCGGTGTTGCCGCTGGTGGGCTCAAGGATGGTGCAGCCCGGGGTGAGCAGGCCGTCCTTCTCCGCCTGCTCGATCATCCACAGCGCGGGGCGGTCCTTGATCGACCCTGTGGGGTTACGGTCCTCGAGCTTGGCCCAGATCCGCACGTCGTCGGAGGGCGAGAGCCTGGGCAGTCCCACGAGCGGGGTGCGACCGACGGAGTCGATCAGAGAGTCAAAACGCATGATGTACGGCTTCCGCTTCGGCGTTCACAGGGATCTGGATGAAACGGGCCGCCGAACCTCGGCGCCCCTCGAAACCGCTCGTCTCCGGCGGCCAGGACCACCCCCAGGACCTCTGCCCCGGAGACCACGACCAACCCCGCCCTCTCGGCCCGGGACCTCGCGGCGGCCCCGGAACCCAGGATCCGGGGCCTCGGACCCAGCGGGGCGCCGGTCCCGGGGAGCTCGTAGCCACAGAGCCCGCGGTCCCCAGGCGCCGCATCCCTGAAGCCTGCGACCCTTGAAGACCTACGATCCCTGGAGACCTGCCGCCCCGAAGATCCACGGCTCGGAGAACCACAGCTCGGAGAACCACGCCCCGAAGATCCACGGCTGGGAGATCCGCAGGTCCGAAGACCCTGCGGATCCGAGGCCTCAGCGGCCTCAGCGGCCCGGTGCGGGTGCGGGTGCGAAGACCCTGCCGGTCCCCAGGCGTCATGCTCCCAGCCCTCCCTGACCCAAGGAGCCGCTGTCCCGAAGACCAGCGCCCCCGGAGACCTCCGGCCCGGCAGTCGGTCACCCGGCGGGCGGACGTGGGTGCTAGCGGGAGCCGCCCGCGACCGCGGGGAGCACGGTCACGGTGTCGCCGTCGGCGACGGGCGTGCCGAGCCCGCCCAGGAAGCGGACGTCCTCGTCGTTGAGATAGACGTTCACGAAGCGCCGCAGCGCCCCCTGGTCGACCAGACGGTCCTTGATGCCCGGGTGCTGGGCCTCCAGGTTGCTGATCAGCTCGTCGAGCGTGGCGCCCTCGGCGTCGACGGCTTTCGCGCCGTCGGTGTAGGTGCGCAGGATGGTCGGGATGCGAACCTCGATGGCCATCGCGGGTCAGTCTCCTCATTCATGTCGTCGTCCACCGGGGCAAACACCGGTGAGGGAAAAGGGATTCCGTGGAACTGCCGGTCAGCGACAGTCGTAGACGACGACAGACGGAGTGTGCGCGAAGAGGAAGCTCTGCACAGGCCGGACCGTCATGGACAGCAGTTTACCCATGGCGCGAGCGGCATGGACTCGCCGTCTCACGTGATGGTCACCTCCTCCTCGGTGATCACCCCGTCGACGATGCGGTAGGACCGGAGCTCGGCCTTCTCGCCCAGCTCCTCCCTGGTGGAGACGAGCACGTAGTGGGCGTCCGGCTCGGAGGCGTAGCTCACGTCGGTGCGCGAGGGGTAGGCCTCGGTGGCGGTGTGCGAGTGGTAGATCACGACGGGCTCCTCGTCGCGGTCGTCCATCTCGCGCCACACCCGCAGCTGCTCCATGGAGTCGAAGCGGTAGAAGGTGGGCGAGCGCTCGGCGTTCTCCATCGGGACGAACCGCTCGGGAACGCCACCACGCCCGGCGATCACCCCGCAAGCCTCGTCGGGGTGGTCGGCGCGGGCATGCGCAATGATCTTGTCGACAAGATCCTGCGAGATCGTCAGCATGGAGCAGAGAGTACCTGGGCCGCCAGAACCGCCTCGACGCCCGGTGCCGTGCCGCACGACGACCGAGCCGGACCGCCACCCTCCCAGGTGACACGAGCCGCCCCCGGCCTCACCAGAGGGCGCGGACCAAGGTGTCCTGGAGGTAGGTCAGCCAGTCGTAGGTCACGAACGCCGGGTACCGGGGGTCGTCCTCGGACATCGTCGCGATCTCCTCGTGCACCTCCTCGGTCACCTCCAGCCGCGTGCCGAGCGCCAGCCGTACGTCGTTGAGCGAGCGCAGCCACGCCTGGGCCTGCTCGGCCGTGAGCTCCGTGCGCCCCGGATGGGCGGTGTCGAGCATCGTCTGGGCGTCGGCCCGCTTGCCGTCGCGCAGTGTCGCCTCGGTGTAGCGGCGGAACTCCCCCGCCTCGGTCTCGTCGGCGTAGGCGGAGGGGAAGAGCCTGGCCAGCACGGGATCGGTGGGCTGCTGCGCGGAGCCGATGCCGAGCGCCCGCTCCAGCGGGTCGTCACCGGTTTCGCCCGGCGCCACCAGGCCGAGCACCTGAGTCACCAGCGAGCGCAGGATCGAGACCTCCGCGGCCTCGAACTGCGCGATGACCCCACCGCCGTGACGGGACTTGAAGCCCGAACTCACCTGCACCACCTCACGAGAGCGAGTCCGACTGGAGCGTCGCCCAGAGGCCGTAGGAGTGAAGAATCTGCACATCGCGTTCCATCTCTTCGCGCGTGCCGCTCGACACGACGGCCTTGCCCTTGTGGTGGACGTCCATCATGAGCTTCTCGGCCTTCTCCTTGGAGTAGCCGAACACGGTCTGGAACACATAAGTCACATACGACATCAGGTTGACCGGGTCATTCCAGACGATCGTGACCCATGGCAGATCGGGCCGGACGTCCGATGAAGGACGCTCGACGGCGATTGGAGCGGTGCTACCCACATCCTCGAGTCTGCCCTATCTGGGCCGTAGTCTCGAACTCGTGAGAATGACCATGAGCACTGCGTTGCTCACAGATCACTATGAGCTGACGATGTTGCAGGCCGCCCTCCGCAGCGGCGCGGCCCACCGGCGGGCGGTCTTCGAGGTGTTCGCGCGCCATTTGCCTGGAGGACGGCGGTATGGGGTGGTCGCCGGCACCGGCAGAGTGCTGGACGAACTGCGGCACTTCCGCTTCGGTGAGGAAGAACTCGCCTTCCTCCGCGAGCACAGTGTCGTCGACGAGCCGACTCTGGCGTTTCTGGCCGATTACCGATTTTCCGGGAGCTTGTACGGCTACCGCGAAGGCGACCTCTACTTCCCCGCCTCGCCGATCATGGTCGTGGAGGGCACGTTCGCCGAGGCCGTCCTCCTCGAGACCATGATCCTTTCCATCCTCAACCACGACTGCGCGATCGCCTCGGCCGCCTCCCGCATGACCAACGCCGCCGCAGGCAGGCCGCTCATCGAGATGGGCTCACGCCGTACGCACGAGAGGGCCGCGGTGGCCGCCGCCCGCGCCGCCTACATCGCCGGCTTCTCCTTCACCTCCAACCTGATGGCAGGGCGCGAGTTCGGCGTCCCCACGGCAGGTACGGCGGCGCACGCCTTCACGCTGCTGCACGACAGCGAGCGCGAAGCCTTCCAGGCGCAGATCGCCTCGCTCGGCGAGAGCACCACGCTGCTGGTCGACACCTACGACGTGCCCGACGCCGTACGCACGGCGGTGGAGCTGGCTGGACCGAAGCTCGGCGCGGTCAGGATCGACTCGGGCGACCTGGCAGCCGCCGCCCAGGAGGTGCGCGAGCAGCTCGACGCGCTCGGCGCGTTCAACACCCGCATCCTGGTCACCTCCGACCTGGACGAGTACGCCATCGCGGCGCTGGCCGCCGCCCCCGTCGACGGTTACGGCGTCGGCACCTCCCTCGTCACGGGCTCCGGCGTGCCGACTGCCGCGCTCGTCTACAAGCTGGTGGCCAGGGAGACGGCCTCGGGCACGCTCGAGCCGGTGGCGAAGCGCTCGGTGGGCAAGCCGTCGCGCGGCGGCCGCAAGGAGGCCTTCCGCCTGCTGGACGAGCAGGGCAGGTTCGAGACCGAGGTGGTCACGACCTCGGGCGTCGCACCGGAGGGCGGGCTCCCTCTCCTGCACGAGCTGGTCGTGGACGGCGAGATCGTCGGATCCGAGCCGCTGACCTCCGCCCGCGACAGGCACCGCGAGACCGTCGCCCTGCTCCCCCAGGACGCGCTCCACCTCGGCAGGGGCTACGCGGCCATCCCCACCGAGTTCGCCTGACCCGCTCGCCCCGCCCCTCTCCCCTCGCGCCCGGCCATGAGTAGGCTCGACGGTGTGAGCACCGCATTGATCATCGTGGACGTGCAGAACGACTTCTGCGAGGGCGGCAGCCTCCCCGTGTCGGGCGGCGCCGAGGTCGCGGCCGCGATCAGCGCGTACGTGGCCACGCACCCCTACGACCACGTGGTGGCCACCCGCGACTACCACGTCGACCCCGGCTCGCACTTCGCCGCCGAGCCCGACTTCGTCACCACCTGGCCGGCACACTGCGTCGCGGGCACGCGCGGCGCCGACTTCCACCCGGCCTTCGACACCTCGAAGGTGGAGGAGGTCTTCAGCAAGGGCGCCCACGCGGCGGCCTACAGCGGCTTCGAGGGCTCCTCTTCCGAGGGCGTCCCGCTGGCGGACTGGCTGGCGGGGCGGGGCGTCCAGACGGTCGACGTCGTCGGCATCGCCACCGACCACTGCGTCAGGGCCACGGCCATGGACGCGGTGGAGCAGGGTCTCGCCGTACGCGTGCTGCTCGACCTCACGGCCGGAGTGGCCAGGCAGACGACGGACACGGCCCTGGCGCAGCTCCGCGACGCCGGGGCCACCCTCGAGGGCGACCCGACCGTCCGCTGAGAGCACGTCCCGCGAGGTTAGACACCTCGCCACGCCCGGGTGATGTGATGGTCAAGGCGATGAGAACTGCCCGCTCCTGAACTACTACGGAGAGCCTGGAAGCTCATCCGACGTGTAGAGGACGCCCATGCTCGCCTTCGCTCTCGGCCTCGCCTGGCTCGTGCTGTCGCCTTTGTGCCTGTGGATCCTGGTGCGCGGCCGTAACCCGGCCCGTCTCGGCGCGGCGCTCACGCTGGTGGCGATGGAGGCGGCAACGGTGCTGATCAGCCAGGAGCGGGAGTCGCTCGTGGTGGTCGCCCACGACGCCCCCGCCGCCGCTCGTCGGCCGGCCGCCCCGGACTGCGCCGAGCGCGCTCCCGTGCCGCAGGCGGCCCGTCTGGGCAGGCGCCACGAACAGTTGAGGCTCTACTGGACGGCGGCGCCTGACGAGTGCGGCACCGCCGAGGTCCTCCTGCGCCGCAGGGGACGCGAGCTGAGGGTCTGGATAACCGAGGGCACCCCGCAGACCCACCCCGTCCCCGCGACCCGCACTAGCCCCGTTGACGCCCCTCAGACAGGCCACGCCACCCCGCCCCAAGCCCAGCTTCAGGACGCGTCCCGTGCCCAGGCTGACAACGCGTCCCGTGCCCAGCGTGAGGACGCGTCCCGTGCCCAGGCTGGAAGCGCGTCGTCGATCCGACGCGAAGGCGTCAGGACGGTTCCCGTCCACGTCGAGTACGGCACGGCCTCGCTGGCGCTCCCCCTCCACCACCTGCCCAGGCACACCCGCTACGTGACGGTGGACGGCCGCTCAGGTCGCCGCATCCCCCTGCAACGCTGACTCTCTGACCAGCCCCGCCGAACCGGACCGTCCGAACCGTTGAACCACCGAACCAGGCGTGACGGCGAGCGCCGGAGTCCCGCTGGAGCACGCGTGAAGGACGGACGGCCACCGGTGACCCCGGTGGCCGCCACCACGCTGTGCCGTACAGAGGGGCCCAGGAGAGCCCCACCACACAGAGAAGCCGCGCCTTGAAGGGCGCGCCGTGGAGACAAGCAGCCCGCACGACACGCCGCGCCGTACAGGAAGGGGGGTGCGGCCCGGTGCTGGGAGGAGCTCAGCGGGATCGCTGGGTGGCCCACTGGCGGATCTTGTCGATGCGCTCCTGGACCTGCTCCCCCGTCGCCTGGGCGATCGGAGGCCCGCCGCACGCGCGGCGCAGCTCCGAGTGGATCACCCCGTGTGGCTGCCCCGTGCGGTGGTTCCACGCGCCCACCAGCCCGTTGAGCTCCTTGCGCAGCTCGGCCAGTTGCTCGTGGGGCGACATGACCGGCTCCACGGGCTTCGGCGCGCGCCGCTTGGCCGCCTGCTGGTCGGCCTGGCGCTTGCGCAGCAGGGAGGCCACCTGGTCGGGCTCGAGCAGCCCTGGCAGGCCGAGGAAGTCCTCCTCCTCGGCGGAGCCGACCTCGGCCCCTGTGCCGAACTCGCCGCCGTCGAACAGCACCCTGTCGAAGGTGGCGTTCGTCTCCATGGTCTCGAACGGCAGCTCGTCACCGAGGACGTCGGGGTTGTCCTGGCGCCTGTTGGCGTTCTCGAGCAGGCTGTCGTCGAGGCCGTCCTCGGGCGGGCGCTTGTTGAGGACGTGGTCGCGCTCGAGCTCCATCTCGTTGGCCAGCCCCATGAGGGTCGGCACCGACGGCAGGAAGACCGAGGCCATCTCGCCCCGCTTGCGTGCGCGCACGAAGCGCCCGACCGCCTGGGCGAAGAAGAGCGGCGTGGAGGTGGAGGTGGCGTAGACGCCCACGCACAGGCGCGGGATGTCGACGCCCTCCGACACCATGCGGACGGCTACCAGCCACCGGTCCTGCGAGGCGGAGAACTGCTTGATCTTCTTGGACGCGCCGGGATCGTCGGAGAGCACGACCGTGGCGCCCTCGCCGGTGATGTTGCGCAGATGGCGGGCGTAGGCGCGGGCCGCCTCGTGGTCGGTGGCGATGACCAGGCCGCCCGCGTCGGGCACGCCGCGCCGCACCTCGGTGAGGCGGCGGTCGGCGGCCTGCATGACCTGGCGGATCCAGTCGCCCTTGGGGTCGAGCGCGGCGCGCCAGGCCTGGGAGAGCTGGTCCTTGGTGAGCGGGGTGCCGAGCGTGGCGGCGATCTCGTCGCCCGCTCTCGTGCGCCACTTCATCTCGCCGGAGTAGGCCAGAAAGATGACGGGGCGCACGACGCCGTCGGCCAGGGCGGGGCCGTAGCCGTAGGAGTAGTCGGAGACGCTGCGTTTGAAGCCCTCGGCGTCCTCGGCGTACTCGACGAAGGGGATGGGGCTGTCGTCGGATCGGAAGGGCGTGCCGGTGAGGTGCAGGCGGCGGGTGGCGGGCTCGAAGGCCTCGCGGATGCCGTCGCCCCACGACTTGGCGTCGCCCGCGTGGTGGACCTCGTCGAAGATGACCAGCGTCTTGCGCGCCTCGGTACGCGCCCGATGCAGCGCGGGGTGCATGGCGACCTGGGCGTAGGTGACCGCCACGCCGAGGTAGTCGCGCGAGGTGCTGCCCTGGCTGTTCTTGAACTCGGGGTCGATCGCCATGCCGACCTTGCCCGCCGCGTCGGCCCACTGGCGCTTGAGGTGCTCGGTGGGCGTGACGATGGTGATCGCCCTGATCACGCCCTGGGTGAGCAGCTCGCTGGCGATGCGCAGCGCGTAGGTGGTCTTTCCCGCACCGGGCGTCGCGACGGTCATGAAGTCGCGAGGCTCGCTCCTGAAGTAGAGGTCGAAGGCCTCCTGCTGCCAGGCGCGCAGTTTGGGCGCGGTGCCCCAGGCAGCGCGGTCGGGATAGGAGGGCGACAGGTGGGATGCCGCGAACGTACTCACGCCATCACCTCTGGGACTCGTGTGCTTCGCTCTCTCACAGTGACCCAAGGGTAATCGGGGACACCGACAAGACGTGCCGTGCTAAGCGGATCCTGGCCAAGCTCACCTCTGCGTGCTATTGGGCTTATCGCACGCTCGTCATGACCGCGTCGAGCGCCTGCCTGCTGGTGGTTTCGTCGGGTTGGAGCAGCCCGACGACGACGACCGTCCTGCCGGGTTTCGTGAGAAGCATCACTCGAAGATACGCCGGGCGGTTCACCACGTCCTTGTACTCAGCGCGCAGCGAACGCGTGTGCCCGCCGTACGTGCCGATCGTGATGGGCCTGTCCTCGACGACGCTCACCCTGTCGCCGTGGAGCAGCAGCCTGGAGTAGAGCTCGGCCGCCTGCGCCGTGGCCTTGGCCGCGTCGGAGGGCGCGCCGCTGGGCCTGGCCATGACCAGGGTGTCGAGGCCGTGCCGGGCGGCCGAGGTGAAGCCCGTGACGGGAGGAACGGGGTCCTGCCGCCACCCTTCGGGCAGCGAGATCTCCACGGCGGCCGTGGCGTCGATCAGCATCGCCGTCCTGGCCTGCTCGGGTACGGCCAGCCGCAGCACGACCGTGGCGAGCCCGGCGACCAGCCCGCCCGCCACGATCATGGCGAGCAGCGCCCCCGCCCTGCGCGACCACCGGCGCGGCCTCCTGGGCGCGGCCGGCGCGCCGTACAGCCTGGCCGAGGGGGGCAGCGAGTCGGGCGGCGAGTCGGGCAGGGAACGCTCCGCCGTCCGCCTGAGCTCCGGGTTCCACGGAGGGTCCGAGTCGTGCGAACCCGGCGGCCAGACCCGTCGATCGTCCTCCATCTGGCCGTCTTATCACTCATGCGGACGGCCATCAGGGGATTCGTGATCGCTGGGGCGAGAGGGGGAAATGAGTTCAGGTTCTGACCCTGGAGGCGATCACCACGGCGGCGAGCGAGACGGCGCCCATCAGCAGCGCGATCACGACGAAGCCGGTGGAGATCTGGGCGGGCGCGTGGCCGATGAGGTTGATCAGCGCGCCGCCGACGCCGATGGCGAGGGCGGAGCCGAGGGTGTCCATGACCTGCATCGCGGCGGAGTTCTTGCCCTGCTCGGCCTCGGGCGACTGCCTCAACATGGTCACGCCGACCGTGGTGACGGAGATGCCCATGCCGAGCCCGCCGACGATCCACGCGGGCACCGCGATCCAGCCGCTGACGAGGGGCAGCGCGGTGAGCATCGTGCCGAGCACGCCGACCAGCACGGCCGCGGCGCCGATCCTCAGCAGCTTCTCGGCGGGATAGCCGCTCCTGCTCTGCAGGTAGGCGCCCGCGGACCAGCCCAGCGCGCCGGTGGTGAGTGCGATGCCCGCCTCGGCGGTGCCGAACTGCTTGACCTGCGTGAGCATCAGCGGGATGAAGGAGTTGACGCCGAAGAACGCGGCGGAGTACATGCCGCGCATCATGATCGTGGTGGGCAGGCCCCTGGCGAACCTGAGCGCCCCCTTGGGCAGCAGCCTGGGCAGGCCCAGGACGAGCAGCGCCAGGCCGCCCACGGTGGCGAGGGAGCCCTCGACGGGCGAGGTGTGCACGCGGTCCACCCCGAACAGCAGCAGGGCCGCTCCGCCCGCCGTGGCGGCCGCGGCCATGACGCGGGGCAGAGCCCTCGCGCCCGGCTCGGGGGTGCCCCGCGAGCTCTGCCTGAGCGCGGGCAGCAGCATGAGCAGGGCGGGCACGATGAGCGGGCAGATGCCGTAGAAGACCCACCGCCAGCCGACGGTGTCGGCCACGAGGCCCGCGACGGCGGGGCCGACCATGGCGGGGACCACCCAGGCGGCGGAGATGGCAGCGAAGATCCTGCCTCTGGCCTCGGGGGCGTAGACCCTGGCGATCATGACGTAGATGGCCACGATGGTGGAGCCGCCGCCCAGGCCCTGCACGACCCTGGCCAGGACGAACAGCTCCTTGTTGAGCGCCGCGCCCGCCAGCGCCATGCCGATGACGAACAGCGTGATGCCGGCGATGAACGGCAGCCCGTAGCCCTTCCTGTCCGACCACAACCCCGCCACGACGTTGGCGAACAGTCCGCCGATGAGGAAGGCGGAGAAGCTCATGCCGTACAGGTTGAGCGCGTCGAGTTCTTCGGAGATGGCGGGCATGACGACGCCGACGGACATGCCCTCGAAGGCGACGAGAGTGACGCACAGGAGGATGCCGAGGCTCGCGGCGCGGTACTCAGGACCGAAGATGCGAGGGGTTGCGTATGGAGTGTCGAGTGCCTTCGGTGCTGTCACTCGAACATCCTAGTTGGACGGGGTCGGCTAGACCTGTGCGCGGTAGGCCGACCACATCTCGTGCATGCGGTCGACCTGCCCCTGCGTGAACTCCGACATGCAGCGATCATGGGTGTAGTCCATGTAGTTGTGGATCGGGTCGGCCCCCGGCGCGGTGCACGTGTCCTTGCTCTCGGGACATCCCACGGTGGGGGTGGCCTGGGGCGGGGTGTCCTCGACGCCGTCGCCCGGAGCCTCGCAGCCGTTCTCGAAGGTGTGGAACAGGCCCAGCCAGTGACCGATCTCGTGCACGCTGGTGAAGCCGCGGTCGAAGTCGGCCAGTGAGCCGGCGGGCAGGCTGCGCCAGTCGATGACGACACCGTCGAGGTGCGGGGCGGTCGAGTACCAGAAGGGATAGGTCGAGTACCCCAGCACGAGCTCGGCCAGCTGGCCGATGTACAGGTTGAGAGTGCCGGGGCCGCCCCGCCGCAGCTCGGTCTTCATCTCCGTCTCGTGGGCCAGCGGGTTGGCGAACCACTCGGCCTTGGCGGTCACCGTGACGCCTTCGAGACGGAAGCGCACGTGGGTGTCGACCCCGCCGTAGGTGCCCGCGTAGGCGGCGTTGAGGGTCGCCACCTGGGCCGTGACCGCCTCGTCAGGAGCCCTGCGGGCGCCGTCGGTCAGGACGTGGACCCACAGAGGGACGGCGATGGGCGCGGTGAGAGCGGCGGAGGTGCTTTCGCGCGAGGCGAGATCGGCGAGCATGGCCGCCACGGGGACGGGCTCAGGGCGTGCGTCGCCCCTGCCGTTTCTCGAGGCCGGCGAGCAGCCTCCCGCGGCCGTGGCGGGCGCGCTCGCCGCGGCCAAGGGCCAGGCGGCGAGCAGGCACACCAGAGCAGCGGCGGTCGTACGCCGGGCCATGCGATCCCCCGATGCGGCATGAGCTGGTCAATATCGCGACCTTAGCTGCGCCTCGGGGGATTTCACGTGATCAACACTCACTGCTTGCCGTCGTCACCGTCGCCGCCCTGGGGCAGCCCTTCGTAGATCTCCTTGCACTCCGGGCAGACCGGGTACTTCTTCGGATCGCGGCTGGGCACCCAGATCTTGCCGCACAGGGCGCGGATCGGCGTGCCGGTCACCATGCTCTCGGTGATCTTGTGCTTGTCGGCATAGTGGGCGAACCGTTCGTGGTCGCCGTCGCCGTGCGAGAGCCGCGGGGTTGTTTCCTGCTCTGGAAGGATCTTCGTGCTCACGCCATCGAGTGTATGCGGCCGACGCCTCCGCTCCACACAGAGAGACGGCTCCCGCCTTGGTCGGACGGGAGCCGTGGAAGGTGATGCCGAAGATCAGCCGACGTGGATGGGAGCACCCTCGGTCGGCGTGGCGCCACGCTTGACGAACAGCGCCAGCAGCGCGGTGAGGATGGCCACGCCCGTGCTCACCAGGAAGGCCAGGTGCATGCCGTCCATGAAGGAGTTGTGCACGGCGTTGGTGATCACCTGGGCCGCCTGCGCGGTCAGGCCCTGGGTGGGCGCGACGCCGAAGGCCGCGGCCTGTTCGAGCTGGCTCATCTGGGCGGGCGGGATGGCCTGCGCGGCGGGGCCGAGGTAGCCGGGCAGCCTGCTGGCGATCTCACCGGCCATGACCGCGCCCAGGATGGCCGTGCCCAGCGCGCCGCCGATCTGCATGGCCGACTGCTGAACACCACCCGCGACACCGGCGTACTGCGGTTCGACGTTGCCCACGATGATCTCGGTGGCGCCGACGAAGACCGGCGACAGACCGAAGGCGAGGACCAGGAACGGGATCCCGCTGTCGACGAACGAGGCCTCGATGCCCAGCCTGGACATGAGGAACATGGCCAGCGCCGTGATCACCAGGCCCGCGGCCATGGTGATCTTCGGGCCCAGCCTGCCGATCGCGATGCCGGCGAGTGGCGAGGCGATGATCATGCCGGCGCTCATCGGCAGCATGCGCACGCCCGCCTCGAGCGGGGTCAGGCCGTGCACGCCCTGGAAGAAGAAGCCGAGGAAGAACATCGCGCCGAACATCGCGAACGCGACCATCATCATCAGCACCGTGCCGATGGCGACCGAGGGGTTCTTGAAGATCGACAGCGGCACCAGGGGCTGCCTGGCCTTGGTCTGCCAGAAGACGAACAGGGCGGTCAGCACGGCGAAGGCGGCAAGGAAGCCCACCGTCTTGGTGTCGCCCCAGCCCCACTCGGGAGCCTTGATGATCGACCAGACCAGCGAGAACATCGCGCCCGACAGCAGCACCACGCCCAGCCAGTCGACCTTGGACAGCAGCTGCGTCTTGCTCTCGTTGATGATCAGCACGCCCATGATCAGGGCGATGATGCCCACGGGGACGTTGATGAAGAACACCGACTGCCAGCTGACGTTCTCCACCAGGAGGCCGCCGACGATCGGGCCCGCCGCGCTGGACAGACCGATGATGCCGCCCCACGCGCCCATCGCCTGGTTCAGCTTCGGGCCGGGGAAGGCGTTGCGCAGCAGCGCCAGGGCGGCGGGCTGAAGCAGCGCGCCGAACAGGCCCTGGAGCACACGCAGGATGATCAACTGGGTGATCGAGGTGGTGAAGCCGATCGCCAACGAGGTGAGCGTGAAGCCCGCGACGCCGATCAGGAAGATCCGCTTGTGGCCGAACAGGTCGCCGAGCTTGCCCGCGGTGATCAGGAAGACCGCGAGGGCCAGCAGGTAACCGCTCGTCACCCACTGCAGGTCGGACAGGGTCGCCTTGAGCTCCGCGCCGATGACGGGGTTGGCGATGCCCACCACCGTGCCGTCGAGCATCACCATGATGACGCCCAGCGAGACCGCCAGCAGCGTCAGCCATGGGCTGCCCTTCGCCCCCCCTTCTGGATCTGACGGCATCTTCGCCGTCATGGTCCCGGCTTCAGCCATGGAAGTCCCCCCTAATGCACACGAATCGGTAGTGCAGGCAATTTATGGCACAGCATGACAAATGACAAATAGGTTTTATTTGACACTGCCTGACATGTGGCACACTGTGACCGGGAGGTGTCCATGGGTCTACGGGAGCGTAAAAAAGAGAAGACGCGGCTGGCGATCCTCGACGCGGCGCTCGACCTGTTCCTCGAACAAGGATACGAGACGACCACCGTGGAGCAGATCGCGGGGTCCGTCGAGATCTCGGCCCGCACGTTCTTCCGCTACTTCACCAGCAAGGAGCATGTGGTCCTGTGGTTCCACGACCACAGCGAGGAGGTCGTCACCGAGGCGCTCCAGCGCAGGCCGGAGGACGAACCGCCCTTCCAGTCGCTCCTGCACGCGCTGCGCGTGATGCTGAGCGAGTTCAACGACGCGACACCTGAGGAGACCGAAAGATTCCTCAAGATGCAACGTCTCATCGAGAACAACCCCGCGCTGGCGGGCAAGAGCGTGGCCCGCGGCGTCGAGACCGAACGGCGCATGGCCGTCGAGGTCGCCAGACGGCAGGGCCTCGACCCCGCCGTCCACCAGCTGCCCCACCTGGTCGTCGCCTACGCCATGGCCACGGTCAGGGTCGGCTTCGAGTGCCCGAGGCCGAAGGTGACCGGCATGGGCGAGATGTTCGAGCGCGTGGACGCCGCGCTCGGGCTCGCCGAGCGCAGCTTCCGCCCCGGCTGGGACCAGGCGGGCTAGCCAAAAGCCCTCGAAGACCCTTCGGATACACGGCCTAGTTCATCGTCGGGTCGTCGGGGTGCGTGGCCACGAAGGCCAGCTCCCCACGCTGGCGGCGCAGCACCGAGCGCCACAGCCGTCCGGGATCGGCGTCGAAGGTGTCGCCGACCTCCGAGTCGACGACGTACCACGCCCCCTCGGCGATCTCGCTCTCCAGCTGGCCCGACGTCCAGCCCGCGTAGCCGGCGAAGATCCGCATCTGGGCGATCTCGCCTGCCAGGATCTCCGGCGGCGCGTCGAGATCGACCGTGCCGAGCCTGGAGACCGCGGGCGTGCCCGCGTGCAGGCGACGCCAGCCCAGCGGCTCCTCCCCGCTCGGCACCGCGGCCAGCGCCAGCGCGCTGTCGGTCTGCACAGGACCGCCCTCGAACAACACGGCAGGACCGCTCACCAGCGTGTCCCATACCGGCAGCACCTGCGTGACGGCGATCTCGCTGGGCCGGTTCAGCACGACACCGAGAGTGCCGCCGTCGGCGTCGTGTTCGAGGATCAGCACCACACTCCGCCGGAAGTTGGGATCGTCGAGCAGTGGCGTCGCCACCAACAACCCGCCGACGTAGATCGCCTCCGCCATGCCTCCATCATGACCGGTCCTGAGCCGATCCCGCGCCCCCGAGTGACGGATGTTACCGAGCGCACACATATGGGCACTGTACGTAGCAAAGATCACAATCTTGGAAGTGCTCGGGAGGACCAATGACCACCCGGAGACGCCTCGCCCTCTCCCTGCTGTTGATGCCGACAGGGGCGATGCTCCTCTTTCCGATGGCCGCCTCCGCGGATGACCGAAGAGACAGCGACCCGTTCACCATGACCGTCCGCGAGCAGAACTGCGCCACGAACATGGTGCCGGTGCTGCTCCAGAGCAACAGCGACTACGCCGCGGGCTTCACCGTGAAGAGGGACGACCACCTGGTCGAGCGGGGCACGGTGAAGGCGCGCAGGAGCACCACCGTCTACGTCCCCGTCCGCAGGGGAAGCTCGGCCAGCATCGAGGTCGACTACGTCGGCAACGCGCACGACGACAAGCTGGTCGACCGCCAGCGGGTCTACAACGACTGCACGAGCCGCTCAGGCGACTGGGGGCACGGCAGGTGGCAGAACTGGGGCGACCGCGACCACGGCCTGCCCTACACCGGGCCTCCCGCCGACCTGATGGGCAAGCTGGCGACAGGGGCGGCGCTCGTTCTGATGGGCGGCATCGTGTGGTGGTACGGCTCCATCTGGCCGCGTCAGACCCCCGACGGCGCCTTCTCCCCCACGCGGACGGCCGGCGGGCGCCACCCCGGCGTCAAGGACTGAAACGCGGGGGGCGGCACCGGTCAGGCCTCGGTGAAGCCGCGCGCCCTGCCGCCCGCCGACTCCCTGACGGCCGCCGCGACGGCGGTGGACACGTCGGGGTGGAAGACGCTGGGGACGATGTAGTTGGGGCCGAGCTCCTCAGGGGTGACCACGGCGGCCAGCGCGCCCGCCGCCGCCAGGAGCATCTGCTCGGTGACCTCCGTGGCCTGGGCGTCGAGCAGGCCACGGAAGACGCCGGGGAAGGCCAGCACGTTGTTGATCTGGTTGGGGTAGTCGGAGCGGCCGGTGGCCACCACGGCGGCGTGCTCGCGGGCGTCGTCCGGCGAGACCTCGGGCTCGGGGTTGGCCAGGGCGAACACCACGGCGTTCGAGGCCATGGTGGCGATGTCGTCGCCGGTCAGGATGCCGGGAGCCGAGACGCCGACGAAGACGTCCGCGCCCTTGACCGCGCCGCGCAGGTCGCCGGAGTAGCCCTCGGCGTTGGTGTGCTCGGCGATCCAGCGCAGGGAGTCGTCGAGGTCGTCGCGGCCCAGGTGGACGGCGCCGAGGTAGTCGCAGACGACCACGTTGCGGGCGCCGGCGGCCAGCAGCAGGCGCAGGACGGCGGTGCCGGCCGCGCCCGCGCCCGCCATCGCGATGCGGACGTCCTCGATGCGCTTGTCGACCACGCGCAGGGCGTTGGTCAGGGCCGCGAGCACGCAGATCGCGGTGCCGTGCTGGTCGTCGTGGAAGACGGGGATGTCGAGCAGGTCTCTGAGCCTGGCCTCGACCTCGAAGCAGCGCGGCGCGGAGATGTCCTCCAGGTTGATGCCGCCGAAGCCGGGCGCGATGGCGCGGACGATGGAGACGATCTCGTCGACGTCCTGGGTGTCGAGGCAGATGGGCCACGCGTCGATGCCGGCGAAGCGCTTGAACAGCGCCGCCTTGCCCTCCATGACCGGCAGCGCGGCGGCGGGACCGATGTTGCCGAGGCCGAGGACGGCCGAGCCGTCGGTGACCACGGCGACGCTGTTGCGCTTGATGGTGAGGCGGCGGGCGTCCTCGGGGTTGCGGGCGATGGCCATGGAGACGCGGGCGACGCCGGGGGTGTAGGCCATCGACAGCTCGTCGCGGTTGCGCAGCGGCACCTTCGACTGCATCTCGATCTTGCCGCCGAGGTGCATGAGGAAGGTGCGGTCGGAGACCTTGTGGATGACGACGCCCTCGACCGCCTCGAGCTGGTCGACGATCTGCTGGGCGTGGTCGGTGTCCCTGGCGGCGCAGGTGACGTCGATGCGGAGCTTCTCGTGCCCCGCGTTGGTGACGTCGAGTGCGGTGACCACGCCACCTGCCGACTCGACCGCGTGGGTCAGCTGGCTGACGGCCTTGCCGCCGGCGGGGACCTCGAGTCGCACGGTGATGGAGTAAGACACGCTCGGGACGGTGGCCACGTCAATCGCTCCTTTGCGCCTGACCAAGGATGCATCCATGGTGCCACCTCCGGCGAGTCCTCTCGACAACGCTCTTGACCGGATTGTTTACGGACATTTCCGAAATGGGAGAACTATTTCTTGATCGGGTGTTCATCACCCCCGGCGACTGTCGGGGGCGCCCCCCACGAACCCCTCGAGGAGCCACATGTCCCGTGTGACCGCCCTGCTCGCCGCGACCGCGCTCGCCGTCCTCAGCTCCGCCGCCCCCGCCGTGGGGACGACAGCCAGGTCGGACGTCAGGATCAACCAGATCCAGACGATCGCCACCCACAACAGCTATCACCGCGAGGTGACCGACGCGGAGAAGGACGTCCAGCGGAAGACGGACGCCAACTGGTGGAACCTGCAGTACTCGCACGCGGCGCTCCCCCACCAGTTCGCCTCGCAGCGGGTGCGCGGCATCGAACTCGACGTCTTCCCCGACCCGCAGGGCGGCCTGTACTCCAAACCGCTGGTCAGGCGCGACGCGGGCCTGCCGCCCCTCGACGACCCGGACCTCACCAAGCCCGGGTTCAAGGTGCTGCACTGGGGCGACCACGACTACGCCACCACCTGTTCGGCCCTGGTCACGTGCCTGCGCCAGGTGCGCGAGTGGTCGGACGCCAACCCGGGGCACGTCCCGATCACGATCCTCACCGAGCTGAAGACGACCGACCCCGCCAAGGAGGCCGCGGGCGGCGCCAAGAGCGGACCATGGACCGCCGCCCTGCTCGACGCCCTGGACGCGGAGATCCGCACGGTCTTCCCCGACGACCGGCTCATCACCGCCGACGATGTGCGCAGGCCCGGCCTGTCCCTGGAGGAGAGCGTGCTGCGGCACGGCTGGCCGCGGCTCAGCGACTCCCGCGGCAAGGTGCTGTTCTTCATGGACAACCAGTCGGCCGCCGTCCAGACGCCCTACCTGGCCGGGCGTCCGAACCTGGAGGGCAGGGTGCTGTTCACCAACTCCAGGCCGGGCCGTCCCGACGCCGCCTTCATCGGGTGGAACGACCCGCTCGGCGCCAACACCGCCCAGATCCAGGACTTCGTGCGGCGCGGCTACTACGTCCGCACCCGCTCCGACGTGCCGTTCACCGAGGCCCGCTCGGGCGACACCACGCGGCTGAAGGCGGCGCTCGACAGCGGCGCCCAGATGATCAGCACGGACTTCCCCGTCATCGGCCTGTCGGCCCGCAACGGCAGCGACTACGTCGCCGAGCTGCCCGGCGGGGCGATCGCGCGGTGCAACCCGCTCGTCGCACCGCGCGGCTGCCAGGACCACCGCCTGGAGCCGCGCCTCAGTTCACAGCCTCAGCAGCGATGACGATCAGCTCGACGCAGGCCTGCACCGGGATGGTCGTGCTGTCGACCACCAGCTGGTAGAGCCGCGGATCGGCGGGGTCGGCCCGGTAGAAGTGCCTGACATAGGCCGACCTCGCCCTGTCGTTGTCCTCGACCAGCTTGCGGGCCGCCCGCTCGGAGACCTCCGACAGGGCGGCGGTCTGCAGGATCCGCCTGCGCGCCGGCGCGTCGAGGCGCACGTGCAGGGCCCCGGGGTGCTCGGCCAGCACGAGCGCCCCCGCGCGGCCGAGGAAGACCCCACCGCTCGCCCGCGCGGTCTCCTTGATCATGCGTTCGGTCCTGGTGACGAACTCCTCCGGCGGGAGCGGCATCGCGCCGGGCAGGTACATGTCGACGCCGCCGAAGGTGACCGTCGGCAGCCGCATCGCCCCCGACAGCAGGCGGCCGAGCCCGTGCTCGGCCCTGTCGTCGTGGACGAGCGCCTCCTCGATCGAGCAGCCGAGCTCCTCGGCCACCGCACTCGGGATCGCCCTGTCGACGAAGGGCACACCGAGGCGTTCGGCTACCGCCGGGCCGATGACGCTGCCGGCCGTGCCGTACGTCGCCGAGATCGTGACGACCCGCATACCTCTCAGACTAGAACAGTGCGCTCGAAAGCGCTCTTCTCGCTTTCACCAGGGCGGGGTCGTCACCAGGCAGCGCGTCGAACAGGCCGAGCAGGTGCTTCCTGACGGTGTCGCGCTCGTCGCCCGAGGTGCGCTTGACGACGGAGACCAGCCTGTCGAAGGCCTGCTCGACGTTTCCGGAGAGCATCTCCAGGTCGGCGGCCAGCAGCTGGGCCTCGATGTCGGCGGGGTCGCCCAGGCGGCGGTCGACGTCGGCGGGGTCGACCGAGGCGGTCCTCCTGATCAGGCCGACGCCCGCGAGGCCCATCTTGGCGTCCTCGTTGCCGGGGGCGCGGGCCAGCAGCCGCTCGTAGGCGGCGGCCGCCGCGTCGAGGTCGCCCTGGTCGATGGCCTGCTCGGCGGCCACCAGGTCGGGGTCGGCGGGCGGGCCGTCCTGCTCGGGCGCGCCCGCGGCCTCGCCCTGCTCGCCCTTCGGCCTGGCGTCGGGGTTGGCCTCGTAGAACTGCTCGACGGCGCCCATGAGCTCGTCGAGCCAGCGGCGCACCTCCTGCTCGGGCAGCACCTGCTGGAAGCCGGTCACCGCCTGCCCCTGGAAGATGGCCAGCACGGTCGGCACGGCCTGCACGCGCAGCGCCTGCGCGACCTGCGGGCTGGCGTCGACGTTGACCTTGGCGAGCACGGCCCTGCCGCCCAGGTCGGTGATGACCTTCTCGAGGATCGGGCTGAGCTGTGCGCTGCCCTGGGCACGCGGCGACCAGAGGTCGAGGATGACGGGGACCGTCATCGACCGGTCGATGACGTCGGTCGTGAACGTCTCGTCCGTCACGTCGACCACCGACGCCGCAGCCTGGGGCCCCGCGGCCTCTCGCCGGGCCTGCGCCTCGATTGCCTGCTTGCGCGCGCCCAGATCCACTGCTCCGTAGAGCGATCCGGGCCTAGAGATGTCGGCCATGCTCCTCATCTTGCCGCATCGCCGCCGCACCGAGCGCAGGAGCCCGGCCGGAGAGAGCGACGAAGGAGCCGACAAAGGAGCCGACGAAGGCCGGGGCGGGCGCGGCCTTCAGAGGCCGGAGCGCAGGAGCGGGGCGGGCGCGACCGTCAGGCGCTGAAGTCACCCGCCGCCACTCGCAACGTGCGCAGCAGGCCGAACATCTCGCTGAGTTCGCTCTCGCCGTACATGGTCATGCCGAAGTCAGCGTTCATCAGGTCAGCGGTAGCGGCGTCCACGATCTCCCTGCCCCTGTCGGTGATCTCGGCGAGCACGCCCCTGCCGTCGCGCGGGTTGCGCAGACGGACCACCAGACCGGCCTTCTCCAGGCGATCGACGGTGTTGGTGACGCTCGTGGGATGCACCATGAGGCGCTCGCCGATCTTCGACAGCGGGAGGGCGCCTGTTCTGCTGAAGGTCAACAACACGAGAGCTTCGTATCTGGCGAAGGTCAAGTCATACGGCTTGAGGAGCGAGTCCAGTTGCGACAGCAGGATCTGGTGCGCTCTCATGATCGAAGTGACCGCGGCCATGGCGGAGGACGGCCCGAAGTGAACACGCCAGGTCTCAGCAGCGCGCTCGATCGGATCGAACGGCAGGTTGAGCGACACAGCGCTACGTTAGCGTGCCGCTCGTCCTGGTTCGTATAGTTACCGAGCGCAACCATATTCACCGCTTGACCAAGAACCTGGGCGCTAATCATCACGCTCAGTTATGGTTCTCGCACGAAAAGGTGACGCGGAGCCAGGGGACGGCCATGAGCCGGTGTTCCGCGATCGCTGACCGGGCACGGGGGGTGCTTGATGTATTTCAGCGGGAGGTTTCGCCGTGCGTGAGCACGCCGGCGTCACACGCGAGGAGCTGAAGCAGAGCGCGGCTGTCACGACCGCCGTTCTGCTGGCCGTGGGGCTGGTGGCCGCATGGAGCGTCCTGATACCGGGCGTCGACGCCTGGGAGAACATCGTGGTGGCGGTGATCGGGTCGCTCAAGCTGACCGGTCCCGTCGCGGCCGCTTTCGCGGCCTGGGTGGCCGCGCGCAAGCGCCGCGCCCTGCGCGGCAGGTCGGTCACGACCTGGACCGCGCTCAAGGCGCCACTGGCCATCGTGGTCGTGGTCGTGGGGTCGTTCACCGCGACGGTGCTGGTGCTGGCGGTCAAGACCGTGCTGACCGAGCAGGCGGGGCGGCTCAACCTGGCAGGACTCGGCATGGGCATGGCGGGTCTTGCCCTGTACGCCGTCATCGGATGGGTGACGGGCTGGCTCGTGCCGAACGCGATGACACCACTGGTGGCGGGTCTCGGGTGCTACGGGCTGTTCACGTGGCTGGCCGAGGGCAAGACGTGGGCCGACAGGCTCGCACCCGGCACGGGTGAGCCTTACGACCTGTTCCAGGGGCTGGCGGGGGCGGCCTTCCTCGACCAGACGCTGTGGCTGCTCGGCATCGCGCTCACCCTGCTGCTCGGCTGGGCGGCGGTGGTGACGCGCCAGGCGCTGGTGCTGGCCTTCGCGCTGCTCGCGGTGCTGGCGGCGGGCACGGGGGTGGCCAGGCTGCTGACCGAGCCCAAGCCCGCCAGCGCGCAGCCGCTGGCCTACAGCTGCCAGGAGTGGCCGATCACGGTCTGCCTGCATCCGGGGATGCGCGGCGGCCTCACCGAGCTCGGCGACGCGTTCACCAAGATCGCTTCCAAGCTGTCGGGCACGCCCGCGGCGTTCACCAGGGTGGAGCAGCGGCCGCTCGGAGAGAGCCTGCGCGCCTCGACCGGCATCGTGCCGATCCACCTGCCCGACCTGTCGGCGGGCTTCGCCGACGAGGCCGCCTACGACTACGTCGAGAGCCTGGCCGCCCCCTGCGGGGACGATCCTGCCGGCGGCTACAGGGAGATCGTGATGGCCTGGCTGCGCGGGGAGCCGCTGCCGGGAGGGCCGCTGCCCGAGCACCAGTACGCCGCGGCCTGGTTCTCAGGGCTGACCGAGCACCAGCGTCGCGACTGGCTGCGCATGTTCTACACCGACTTCAAGGCCTGCCAGCTGTCGGCCAGGCACTTCGGCGGCGGACCCGCCGTGGCCTCGCCCGCCCCGACCGCCACGAACACCTATCCGGTCTACCCCACATCCAGCGGTGAGAGCTGGGGACCGGAGATGTCACCGCAGAGCTGGCGTTGATCATCTAGACAGGGGCAGTGAGTTCTACATGACCGTGCAGACGGCGGCCAGGCGCCGCCGATGGCGATATGTGGCGACGGCGTTAGTTCTCGCCGTCCTGGCAGTGGTGGGCGGGCGACTGGCGTGGTCGTGGCTCAACCCCTTCGAGGAACGCAGCGTGGACCGCAGCCAGCCCGTGCTGCTGCAGTCCATCCATGACCTGGCCAGGTTCGAGGCGGCGACGGGCAGCTTCCAGGTCGTGGTCGACCTGGAGAAGGACGCGCCCTTCCTGCCCGACGGGATCAAGGGCACCCGCACCCTGTTCGTCGGCGCGGGCAACGTCGACGCGTACGTGGACTTCGGCGCGCTGGCGAAGGACGCGATCACCGTCTCGGCCGACCGCACCCAGGTCACCGTACGGCTGCCGGCCGCCCAGCTGGAGAAGCCGAACCTGGACAACAAGCGCTCCTACGTCTTCGCCCAGCAGCGAGGCCTGTTCGACAGGGTGACCGACTTCCTGTCCTCCTCCCCGCAGAACCAGCAGGAGCTCTACGTCCTGGCTGAGAAGAAGATCGCCGAGGCGGCCGTCGCCAGCGACCTGCGGGCTCGTGCCGACGCCAACACCAAGGCGATGCTGGAGGGCCTCATGAAGTCGCTGGGCTTCACCAAGGTGACGATCGTCGCGGCCGCGGGCCCGTAGGCATCGCGACCTGACGCTCTAGGCATGTCCCCTGCCGACTTAGGCGCAGGGGACCTGCGAGCACGTCCGGAGATAGGGCATCCACCCGATGTGCGGGGGTGGGCCTTAGCCCGAATCTAGAGAGTGTCAGGAAGACGACGAACACCACGGGAGAACCCCATGAGCCCCGAGCTCAACTACCAGATGATGCAGAGCAGGGTCGACGAGCTCCACGCGGCCGCGGCGCACCAGCGCCAGGTCGCCGAGGCCCGCAGGGCGCAGGTCTCCGAGCGCGGCGGCCGCACCAGGGCCTTCATCGCCCGCCTTCGCACGGCATGACCTCGCACGAAGAGCCCGGCCGCCGACACCTTCGCGGCCGGGCTTTCTGCTTTCCCTAGGGAGGGCTAGGGGACGCGGATGATCAGGGCGTCGCCCTGGCCGCCGCCACCGCACAGGCCCGCCGCGCCGAGACCGCCGCCGCGCCGCCTGAGCTCGTGGGCGAGGGTCAGCACGATGCGCGCCCCCGACACCCCGATGGGGTGACCGAGCGCGATGCCGCCGCCGTTGACGTTCACCTTGTCGTAGGGCAGCCCGAGCTCCCTGGCCGACTGGATCACCACGCTGGCGAACGCCTCGTTGATCTCCACCAGGTCGAGGTCGTCCACCGACAGCCCCTGCTTGCCGAGCGCGTGCTTGATGGCGTTGGCCGGCTGCGACTGCAGCGAGGCGTCGGGGCCGGCCACGTTGCCGTGCCGCCCGATCTCGGCCAGCCAGGTCAGCCCGAGCTCCTCCGCCTTGGCCCTGGACATGACGACGACCGCGCACGCGCCGTCGGAGATCTGCGAGGCCGACCCCGCGGTGATCGTGCCGTCGGCGGCGAAGGCGGGCCGCAGCTTGCCCAGCGTCTCGACGGTGGTGTCGGGCCTGACGCCCTCGTCGTCGGTGACCAGGCCGCGCTTGGGGACCTCCACGGGCACGATCTCGTCCTCGAACACGCCGTTCTTCATCGCGGCGGCGGCGAGCTGGTGGGAGCGGGCGGAGAACTCGTCCTGCTCGGCCCTTCCGATGCCAAGGCGGGCGTTGTGGCGCTCGGTCGACTCGCCCATCGCGCACTGGTCGAAGGCGCAGAACAGGCCGTCGTGCGCCATCGAGTCGACGACCTGGGAGCCGCCGTACTTCACGCCCTTGCGCAGGCCGGGCAGCAGGTGGGGGGCGTTGGTCATGGACTCCATGCCGCCCGCCACCACGATGTCGAACTCGCCCGCGCGGATCAACTGGTCGGCCATCGCGATGGCGTCGAGGCCCGACAGGCAGACCTTGTTGATGGTCACCGAGGGCACGGTCATCGGGATGCCCGCCTTGACGGCGGCCTGGCGGGAGGGGATCTGTCCCGCGCCGGCCTGGAGCACCTGCCCCATGATCACGTACTCCACGGCGGAGGGCGCGACTCCGGCGCGGTCGAGGGCGGCCTTGATGGCAAGAGCGCCGAGATCGACGGCCTGGAGGCCGGAGAAGGCGCCGAGCAGGCGTCCGATGGGTGTACGAGCTCCGGCGACGATGACGGAACCAGACATGGCAGGGCCTCCTGTGCACACGAGGGGTCGTTTGACACGATACCCAGGACCACAGGGCCGACCACCATGGAGGCGGGACACACGTGTTTATGCGGATCGACCACATCGGGATCGCCTGCCACGACCTGGAGGAGAAGATCGCGTTGTTCGAGCGGACCTTCGAGCTGACCGTCGTGGCCCGCGAGGTCAACGAGGAGCAGGGCGTCAAGGAGGCCATGCTGCACATCGCCGACGGCGAGGGCGGCGGCTCCTACATCCAGCTCCTCGAACCGCTCTCGGAGGACTCCCCCGTCGGCAAGTTCCTGGCCAGACGGGGCGAGGGGGTGCACCACGTGGCCTTCGGCGTCCCCGACGTCTCGCAGGCCATGGAGAAGATCGGCGCGAAGGGTGTCAGATTGCTCGACGAGCGGCCCAGGCACGGCTCCATGGGCTCGTCCATAGCGTTTCTGCATCCGAAGGATGTGGGCGGAATGCTCACAGAGCTGGTCCAGGCCGCAGAGGGCCGCTGAACGTAAAAAACGTTCATATGTAACTAGTCGCGCAGATAGTTGGACGGGGCCTCCAAGGCGGCAACAGCGGAGTACGCTGGCCTTCCACCGGACAAGGAGCTTGCTGCCAGGAGCAGGCTCCTGGCTCGGATGTCCCGAACCCCCCGTCCGGCCCGTGTAGCCGTCTCGACAACCCAGGATCGAGCCTCCATGCAGTCCGACATCGACGCCCAACTCAACAACTTCTTCGAGGACGCCCCAGCCCGCGAGTTCGACGTGGTGCTCCGTGGTTACGACCGGCACCAGGTCCACGACCACCTCAAGCAGCTCGACAACGAGCTGCGCCAGGCTCGCGAGCAGGTCACCGGTCTTCAGCGCGACCTTACCGACTCCCAGCGACAGCTCCAGGAGCAGGAGCGCCCGACCTACTCAGGTCTCGGCGCCCGCATCGAGCAGCTGCTGCGCCTCGCCGAGGAGCAGGCCACCGAGCTCGTCCAGGCCGCCAGGTCCGAGGCCAACGAGATCAAGGCCCACGCCAAGGTCGAAGCCGCCGACATGCGCGCCGCCGCCGAGAGCGAAGCGGCCGAGAAGCGTGCCCAGGCCACCCGCGAGGCCGACGACATGCGCACCACCGCCGAGCGCGAGGCCGAGGAGATCCGCTCGACCGCCCGCCGCGAGGCCGAGGAGCTCACCAACACCACCGAGCGCGAGGCCGCCAAGCTGCGCGCCACCGCCGACCACGAGGTGGCGGAGAAGCGCGCCGACGCCGAGCGCGAGATCGCCAAGCTGCGCACCACCACCGAGCGCGAGGTCGCCCAGCTGCGCGCCTCGACCAAGCGCGAGCGTGACGAGGTCCTCACCACCGCCAAGCGCCAGGCCGACGAGATGCGCGCCCAGGCCCAGCGGGTGCTCGAGGAGTCCGAGGCCAAGCGGGCCCAGGACGAAGCAGAGTTCGAGATCCAGCTCGCCGCCCGTCGCGAAGAGGCCGAGCGTCAGGAGGCCGAGCGCCACTCCACCGCGCAGGCCGCCACGCAGAAGCTGGTCGCCGAGGCCGAGCAGCGCGCCGCGACCGCCGAGTCCCGCGCCACCAAGGCCACCCAGCAGGCCGACCAGACCCGCCGCGAGGCCGACACCCACGCCAAGCAGCTGGTCGCCAACGCCCGCAAGAACGCCGACCAGATCGCGGCCGAGGCCAAGGCCAGCGCCGAGCACATCGTGAGCGAGGCCAAGTCCGAGGCCGAGCGCACCCGCTCCAACATGCAGCGCCAGGTCGACGAGCTGACCAGGCAGCGCGACAGCATCACCAGCCACCTCGCGCAGCTGCGCCAGCTGCTCGGCGGCGCGCCCCTTCCTGGCATGGAGCCGGAGCCCGCCGTCACCGCCGCCCCGCCGAAGCCGGCCCTGGCTCCTTCGGCCTCCAACGGCAACGACAAGCCGGTCCCCGCGCCGGCCCCCGCCCCCACGCCCGCGTCCGCCAAGGCCGAGGCCAGGGGCGACGACGACTCGGAGTGGTGGCAGGAGTAGCCCCCCTTGATCCGGGGTTGATCGACGGCTGGGAGAGCCTGGCGACCTGGAGGTCGCTAGGCTCTCTTGTTGTCTTTGTACGGCTTGCCCGGATTGCCCCCCAACCGCATGGAGCCATCGTGACCGCCAGCCCCGACGCCCAGACTCCCTCCAGCGAGGCCGACGAGTCCGAGCCCGCGGCGCCCGCGAAGGCGGAGGAGGAGGCGGCCGGCAACGGGGGGCTCTCCGGCGGCGAGGCCTCAGGCCCGGCGCGGGGGCCCGACCAGCCGTCTGGTGAGAGGGCCGCCCTGCCGTACGGCATGCCGGGCAAGCCGCTGGCCAGAGGGCCGTTCCTGTTCGGCCTCGTGGGCGGCCTCGGTGTGCTGACCGCGATCGCCATCGGCCAGCTGATCACGAGCTCGTTCAGCGTGATCATCCTCATCGTGGTGGCGATGTTCCTGGCCGCGGGGCTCAACCCCGCCGTCGAGACGCTGCAGCGGCGCGGCATGAAGCGCCGGACGTCGATCTCGATCGTGTTCGCCGGCGTGATCGTGATGTTCGGCCTGTTCGGGCTGGCCATCGTGCCGCCGGTGAGTCAGGAGTCTGCCGACTTCATCGCCGCGGTCCCCGGCTACTTCGACCAGCTCACGGCCAACCCGACCCTCAGGCAGCTCGACTCCGACTACCAGCTGCTGCCCAAGCTGGCGGCCTTCGTGACCGACACCCTGGCCCCCTCGCTGGCCAGCGGGGTCGTCGGCGCGGGGCTCGTCGTGCTGGACGGGGTGTTCACCGGGCTGACCCTGCTGGTGCTGATGCTCTACTTCCTCGGCTCGCTGCACACGATCAAGGAGTACTTCCTCAAGCTCGTTCCCGCCTCCCGCCGTTCCAGGACCGAAGCCATCACCGACGAGATCCTCAGCGGGATCGGCGGCTACGTCGCGGGCAACGTGCTCATCTCCGTCATCGCGGGCGCGCTGAGCTGGGCCTTCCTGACCATCGCGGGCGCTCGCTACGCGCTGGCCCTGGCCCTGGTGATCGCCCTCACCGACCTGATCCCGCTGGTCGGGGCGACGATCGGGGCCGTGCTGGTGAGCGGCGTGGCGTTCCTGCAGTCGGTGCCGCTCGGCATCGCCTGCGCCATCTTCTTCGTCATCTACCAGCAGGTGGAGAACTACCTCATCTACCCGCGCGTGATGAAGCGCTCGGTGGACGTGGCGCCCGCCGTGACCGTGATCGCGGCGCTGTTCGGCGGCGCCCTGCTGGGCATCGTGGGCGCCCTGCTGGCCATCCCGGTCGCCGCCGCGATCGCGCTGATCATCCGTGAGGTCGTGCTGCCTCGCCAAGCTCGGAGCTGATGAACGAGGCCACGGCCGCGTTGAACGCCTCGGGCTGCTCGACCGCGCTCAGGTGACCTGCCCGCTCGACGACCGTCAGCCGCCCGTCGGGTACGGCCCGCAGCATCGCCTCGGCGTCGTCGCGCGTGGTGAGCTGGTCCTCCTCGCCCACGATCACCAGGGCGGGCGCCTTGAGCGCGGCGAGGGTGTCGAAGGAGTCGGGCCTTCCCGCCATGGCCCGCTGCGCCCACGCCACCGCGCCGGGCGGAGCCGACTGGACCAGCCCTCTGACCCTGCCGAACACCATCGCCCTGCGTTCCTTGGTCGTCTGCCCGAGCAGTCCTGGCAGGACCTCCTCGACCAGCACCCCCGTGCCGTCGGCCAGGACCTGCCGCGCGATCCGCTCCCTGTTCTCCCTGGCCTGCTCGGTGTCCTGGCTCGCCTTGGTGTCGGCCAGGATCACCCCTGCCACGCGGTCGGGATGGCGGCGGCAGAAGGCCATGGTCACGTAGCCGCCCATGGACTGCCCGCCGACCACGGCCCGCTCGATGCCCTCCTGGTCGAGCAGGGCGGCCACGTCGTCGGCCATGAGGTCGATGGAGGGCTCGTCGTCGCCCAGCCTGGAGCCGCCGAAGCCGCGCAGGTCGGGGGTGATGACCTGGCAGGAGGCCGACAGACCCTCCCGCTGGGCCAGCCACATGGCCGACGAGAGCGGAAAGGCGTGGAGCAGGACGACAGGGACGCCGGTCCCGGCTGATCTCGTGTAGAGCTGCACGGACCACACGGTAACCCGGTTCTCGCCGACAATCACCGTGCGGCCCATACCGATATCCGGCCTAGGGCGCGACCGCTATCCCTCAGATGGCCGTGGCGCCGCCGTCGATGAACAGCACCTGGCCCGTCATGTAGGCCGAGGCCTGGCTGGCGAGGAAGACCGCGGGGTGGGCCATCTCCTCGGCCGTCCCCCAGCGCCGCATCGGCACGCCGCCGATCGTGGAGGCGCTGACCGCCTCGTCCTCCCACAGGTTGCGGTTGAGGTCGGTGGCGGTCCATCCGGGGCACAGCGCGTTGACCCGCACCCCCGAGGTGGCCCACTCCACGGCCAGCGTCTTGGTCAGGGCGACCAGGCCCGCCTTGGCCGCGGCGTAGGGGGCCAGGAAGGGCGCGCCGAGCGCGGCCACCGAGGCGACGTTGATGACCGAGCCCGAGCCGCGCTCCAGCAGGTGCGTGGCGGCGGCGTGGCAGACGGTCATCGCCGAGTCGAGGTTGAGCCGCATGAGCTTGTCCCAGCCCGACAGCCGCAGATCCTTGAACTCGACGAGGAAGTTGGAGCCGCCCGCGTTGTTCACCACGATGTCGAGGTGGCCGAGCGCCTTGATCGCACCGTGGACGGCCGCCGCGGCGGCGTCCCTGTCGGTGAGGTCGGCGGGGATGACCACGGCCTGCCGTCCGCGTGCCTCGACCTCCTTGGCCACCTCGGCCAGCGACTCGGGCGAGCGGGAGACCAGGGCGAGGTCGGCGCCCGCGTCGGCGTAGGCGAGCGCGATGGCCCTCCCGATGCCCCTCGACGCCCCGCTGACGAAGGCCTTCCTGCCCGAAAGATCGAACGCGCCCATGCCGCCTCCTTGCCCGTGACCGAACAAGATTCTATGGAACGTCCGTGGGCAGGGGGAAGGCGTCGGGGGTGACCCGCTTGACGATCTCGTTCAGCGCGATCCTGACGTACGGCTCGCCGACCCACAGATGCTTGGCGCCTTCGACGCCGATCACCTCCGCCTGGGGCACCCTGGCGAACCTGGCCCTGGCCTCCTCCGGCCGCAGGTAGTCGTCGAACTCGGGCACCAGCGCCACCAGCGGCCGCCCGAAGGCCGCCCAGGCGTCCAGGTCGGCGTCGGTGGCCCTGTGCAGCGGCGGCGACAGCAGGATGGCCCCCTCCACCAGCGGGTCGTGCGCCCACTTGAGCGTGAGCTCGGTGCCGAAGGACCAGCCGACCACCCAGACCTTCGGCAGGTCGTGGAACTCGGCGTACTCCAGTGCCGCTGCGACGTCGTACCGCTCGCCCTCGCCGCCGTCGAAGGCGCCCTCGGAGGTGCCTCTCTCGGAGGAGGTGCCCCTGGTGTTGAAGCGCAGCACGGCCAGGTCGGCCAGGGCGGGCAGGCGGTTGGCCGCCTTCTTGTAGACGTGGCTGTCCATGAACCCGCCGTGGGTCGGCAGCGGGTGCAGGGTGACCAGCGTCGCCACGGCAGGACGGTCGGCCGGCAGCGCCAGCTCGCCCACCAGGGTCAGCCCGTCGGCGGTGTGCAGCTCGATCGGCTCGCGCCTGGCGGGCAGGACGGTGGCCGCGCGGATCTCCAAGACGTGTCTCCTCAGTACCTGGTGCGCCCTGGACCGCGGTCCAGGCGCTTGCGCCAGCAGGTGGTGTGCCAGTGGCGGCGTTCCTCGTCGCCGCCGCTCCAGTCGGGCCAGCTCACGATGTGCGGGGCTCCGGGGCGGATCTCCTGGTCGCAGCCGGGGCAGCGGTAGTTCTTCGCCGAGGAGGACCCGCTGAGCATGCGGACCTTCCAGTCGCCGTCGGGCCAGTGCTCCACCCTGTCGGTCGAACTGGGGAAACCGATCGGGCGGGTGGACTCCTTGCGGCGGGCTCGGCGAGGGCTCATGCGCGGGGGAAGGCGTCCAGCCCGGCCGTGACGAGCTGGTCGAGCAGCGGCGCGGGGGCGAAGGACGGAGACAGGTGCTCGGCGTAGAGGGCGCGCAGCCCGTCGCGCACCTTCGCCAGCCCGATGGACTCCATCAACTCGAAGGGCCCCTGCGGATACCCGCAGCCGAGCCGCATCGCCGCGTCGATGTCGGCGATGGAGGCGTATCCGGAGGAGTACATGTGGACGGCGTCGTTCAGGTGGGCGTAGAGGAGCGCGTCGATCACGGACCTCCTGCACGGCACCGGCGTGTACCCGGCCACCCTCAGCAGGTCGCGGGCGCAGAGCACGGCTTGGCGGGAGGTCAGCACGGAGCCCGACAGCTCGGCTACCTTCCCCGTGACGCGCACCTGGACGACCCGCTCCCCGAGCGCGGCCTCGCCCACCCGCAGGACCACGTCGGGCTCCGCTGAGTCCTTGAACCCCGCCGCGGCCAGCGTCGCCGCCAGTTCCTGCGACCCCTCGACGCGGACGGTGCTGGCCGCCGCCTTCTCGGGCGTGGACTCCGCGGCGGACTCTCCGTAGAAGCCTCTGCCCGACTTGCGGCCGAGCCACCCCGCGGCCACGTAGGAGCGCAGCAGCGGCGAGGGGACGTGCCGTTCCGAGCGCGACTCCTCGAACAGCACGCCCATGATCTCGTAGGAGGTGTCGAGCCCGATCAGGTCGAGCAGGCTGAAGGGCCCCATCGGCAGGCCGACGCCGAGCCGCATGGCGTTGTCGATGTCGTCGCGGGCGGCCACGCCGTGGTCGAGCAGGGTGACCGCGTGGTTCAGGTACGGCAGCAGCAGCCTGTTGACGACGAACCCCGCCCTGTCGCCCACCGCGACCGGCGTCTTGCCGAGCCGTACGGCAAGGTCGGAGACGGAGGTGACGACGCCTGGCTCCGTGACCACGGTGCCGACGACCTCGACCAGGCCCATGACGGGAGCGGGGTTGAAGAAGTGCATGCCGACCACCCTGCCGGGGCGCCCCGTGGCGGCGGCCAGCGCGGTGACCTGCAGCGAGGAGGTGTTCGTCGCCAGGACCGCGGACGGCTTGCAGATCCTGTCGAGGTCGGTGAAGAGCGCGACCTTGTACTCCATGACCTCGGGGATCGCCTCGACCACCAGGTCGGCGTCGCGAAGGTCGTCGCGCGACGTGGTGAGCGTCACCCTGGAAAGGATCTCCTCCCGCTCGCCGGCGGAGAGCCTGCCCTTCTCCAGCGCCCTTCCCGTGGACGCCTCCAGGTGCCCGAGCCCTCTGTCCAGGGCCTCCTGATCGGCCTCGACGCCGACCACCCTGATCCCCGCTCTGGCGAAGACCTCCGCGATGCCGGCCCCCATCGTGCCGAGACCGACCACTCCCACCGTTTCGAACACCATGCGCCCAGTTTTCCAGAGCCGGTAGGGTTGGCCGTCATGCGGCTGGTCATCGCGCGATGCAGCGTGGATTACATGGGAAGGCTCACGGCACACCTGCCGATGGCGCCGAGGCTCGTCCTCATCAAGGCGGACGGCAGCGTGAGCATCCACGCTGACGACCGCGCGTTCAAGCCGCTCAACTGGATGAACCCGCCGTGCAAGCTCAAGGAGGACGGCCCGACCTGGACCGTCACCCACGGCAAGACCGGCGAGAAGCTCGTGCTGACGATGGAGGAGATCCTCCACGACTCCTCCCACGAGCTCGGCGTCGACCCCGGCCTGATCAAGGACGGCGTCGAGGCGCACCTGCAGGAGCTGCTGGCCGAGCACATCAGCACGCTGGGCGAGGGCTACACGCTGATCCGCAGGGAGTTCATGACGGCCATCGGCCCCGTCGACATCCTGTGCCGCGACTCCTCGGGCGCGACGGTCGCCGTGGAGATCAAGCGGCGCGGCGAGATCGACGGCGTCGAGCAGCTCACCCGCTACCTCGAGCTGCTCAACCGCGACCCGCTGCTGGCCCCCGTGCGCGGTGTCTTCGCCGCTCAGGAGATCAAGCCGCAGGCCCGGGTGCTGGCGGCCGACCGCGGCATCGACTGCGTCACGCTCGACTACGCCGCCCTGCGCGGCATCGAGCCGGAGAACCCGACGCTGTTCTGAGCGGGCTCTCGCTCACCTCAGCCTGGACAGGATCTCTCCGATCCTGGCGCGGGCCGCTTCGTCGGCCGAGCGGCCGGCGAAGTCCGTGCCCGCCTCCCGGCACTGGCGCACCGCCTCCTTGAGCTCGGCGCCGAGCGCCCTGCGCCGCTGGCCTGACGCCTGCGACATCTGCAGCCTGATCTCCTGCGCCCTGGCGAACAGCGCCTGGGCCTCCTGCTCCAGCGCGTGGAGGTTGCCGGGGTCGGCCCTTCTGATCGAGCGCAGCTCCTCGACCAGCGCCGTCAGCGCGCCCCCTCGCGCGTTGTGCGGCTGCACGACGAGCCTGCGGCGTTCCTCGACGGTCTCCTCGTCCGTCCAGGGCGACAGGTCGCGGGTGATGTCGGCCACACTGGCCCCTCCTCGGCGGCCTCGGGCCCGACTCCCAGCCGGGCGTAGTGGGTGTGGTGGGGCAGCACGAGCGGAAGGGGGAAAAGCGACATGACGCCTTTCGGGGGAGCTGTGGATCTGGAATGCCATTGTTTTGCTCGCCTGTCAGGGCAGCAACCCCCTTCTGGATAAACAAGGGTCCGCGCAGGCCAGAGCGACAATCCGGTGGGCCGAAAATGTATTTTTCGGGCCGATATGACCCTTGTAAGTGAGTGGTTACGAATCTATCGTGGCGCCATGACTTTCGACTCGTTGAATCCGGCCACAGGCGAGGTCGTGGGAACGCATCCTCAGCACGACGCCGAGGCCGTAGGGCTGGCCGTCGCCAGGGCCGAGCAGGCGGCCGCCTGGTGGGCGGAGCTGGGCGCGGGCGAGCGCAGACGCAGGCTCCTCGACTACAAGGCGATCGTCACCCAGAACCTCAGGCCGCTGGCCGAGCTGGTCCACCAGGAGACGGGCAAGCCCAGGGGCGACGCCGTCCTGGAGATCGTCCTGACGATCACGCACCTCGACTGGGCCGCGCGCAACGCCGAGAAGGTGCTGGGCAGGCGCAGGGTCGCCACCGGCCTGGTCGGGCTCAACCTGGCCGCGACGCTGGAGTACCTCCCGCTCGGCGTCGTGGGCGTGATCGGCCCGTGGAACTACCCCGTCTTCACCCCGATGGGCTCCATCTCCTACGCGCTGGCCGCGGGCAACGCCGTGGTGTTCAAGCCGAGCGAGCTCACCCCCGGCTGCGGCGTACGGCTGGCGGAGCTGTTCGCCCAGGCCGTGCCCGAGCACCCCGTCCTGCAGACGGTCACAGGGCTCGGGGAGACAGGCGCCGCGCTGGCCGGCGACCCGCGGGTGAAGAAGGTCGCGTTCACCGGCTCCACCGCCACCGCCAAGCGGGTGATGGCGGCCTGCGCGCGCAACCTCACCCCGATCGTCGCCGAGTGCGGCGGCAAGGACGCCTTCATCGTCGACGCGGACGCCGACCTCAGGGCCGCGGCCGACGCCTGCCTGTGGGGAGCGCTGTCCAACGCGGGGCAGACGTGCGTGGGCGTGGAGCGCGTCTACGTCGTCGACCAGGTCTACGAGCCGTTCATGCGCGAGCTGAAGGAGCTGGCCTCGACGGTCAAGGCGGGCGAGCACTACGGCCCCATCACCATGCCCGCCCAGCTCGACATCATCAGGCGGCACATCGAGGACGCGGTCAAGACGGGCAAGGCGGTCAAGGGAGGGCCCGAGTCGGTGCGCGCGCCCTACGTCGATCCCGTCATCGTCGAGGACGTCCCCGAGGACTCCGCGGCGGTACGGGAGGAGACCTTCGGCCCGACCATCACCGTGCGCAGGACCAGGGACGCCAAGGAGGCCCTGGAGCTGGCCAACGCCTCCGCCTACGGGCTGGGCGGCACCGTCTTCTCCCGCGACACGCGCGGCGCCATGCGGCTGGCCAGGCTCATGCGCAGCGGGGCGACCGCGATCAACTCGGTCATCTCGTTCGCTGGAGTGCCCTCGCTGCCCTTCGGCGGCGTCGGCGACTCGGGGTTCGGCAGGATCCACGGCGCCGACGGCCTGAGGGAGTTCGCCAGGCCCAAGGCCATCGCCCGCCAGCGCTTCGCCCTGCCGGGAATGAACCTGACATCCTTCTCCCGCGCGCCCGGAGAACTTGAGCGACTGATCAGGATGGTGACCATCTTGCATGGGCGACGTAAGCACTAATGTAAACACTCTTTCCCGAATGCGATCATCCATCCATAATTGTGGGCTCTGGGGGCTCACGATCATGCGGAACGGGTGGAATGTGAACCGGTCTTACCGGGGAATGTCGGCCGAGCAAAGGCTGGCTGACAGACGGGAGCGGCTGATGGCCGCCGCATACACGCTCTATGCGAAACCAGGATTCGCCGCCACGACCATCGAAAGGCTGTGCACGGAGGCCCGGATCTCCAATCGCGCCTTCTACGAATGTTTCGGCGGCAGGGAGGAGCTACTCCAGGCACTGCACGAACGGTGCGTCGACGAAACCATCGCCGCGGTCTCCAAGGCCCTGCAGGAGGCGCCCCAGGAACTCGACGAGCGCATCAGAGCCGGGATTTCCAGCTATATCGGTTTCGCGACCGCCGACTGGCGGCGAGCGCGCATCATGCACGTCGAAGTGCGCAGGTCAGGTGATGTTCTGACCGCCTCCAGGCAGCGGGCGATAGAGTCCTTCGCCCGCATGGTCGAGGACGTCACGGACAGCTTTCCCGACCCCGCTCCGGTCAATCGGCACCTGCTCGCACTCGGTGTGATAGGAGCGCTCCAGGAGCTGCTCATCGAATGGGTGCTGGCCGAGGAACCGCCTTCCATCGAGGAACTCGTCGCCGCGGCGGTCCATATCTTCCACAGATCCTTTGCCAACCACGTGATCACTTAGCGTGATCGCGTGATCGACTACATCGGGGGATATTCACACCGCCGGGACGCCGGCCGGACCGGGCATCAGGCACGGGCGAGGGCAGGGGCGGCTGATCGCACCCTGCCCTCGAATATGGTGTGGCCTCCGGCGCGCTCCCGACCACCGCCGGATGTCACTTTCAGGCCACCGCGGCCGCCGGCACCTCCACGCGCAACACTCGATTCAGCCGAGTCACCGCCAGCACCCGCATGATCCGTGGTGGCACTCCCCGAAGAACGAGACGGCGATCCGCGCTCAACGCGCGACGATGCGTGCCCACGAGCACACCGAGACCAGTGGAGTCGATCATCTCCAAGGTGGAGAGGTCGACGATCAGGTCGCCCTTGCCCGAATCGACCGCGTCGTGCAGATGCGGCCGTATCTCGGCAACGGTCCCCACGTCGAGCCGATGCCCGACATACACCACCTGTGCCCCCGGCTTCCCTCGGACCCGCATGCCACCTCCTCAGGTCACGCCGCCATTAAATCACGCAACGTAGTCATTCACTCTCGCAAGGTGAGAATCAACACACACCAGCCATGACTACGGTTACCCACTCAGAGCCAACCCATGTCCCTCGCCATCCGAATTGCGGTGATTCGGTTGCTTGCGCCCAACTTCGTGATGGCGCTGGACAGGTAATTTCGCACCGTTCCCTCGGTGAGATGCATGGCCACGGAGATCTCCCCGACCGACAGCCCCGTGGCGGCCAGCTCCAGCGCTCCCCGCTCACGCTCGGTCAGCGGGCTCTCCCCCGCCATCATCGCCGAGGCGGCCATCTCGGGGTCCAGGTAGCGTCCGCCGTCGCGGACCTTCCTGATCGCCGCGGCCAACTCGCTGGCGGAGGCGTCCTTGGGGATGAAGCCGCGCACCCCCGCCGCCAGCGCCCTGCGCAGGTAGCCGGGCCTGCCGAAACTCGTGAGGATCACGATCGCCTGGCCGGGGAGGGCCTCGGCGACGCTCAGGCCGTCCATGCCCGGCATCTCGATGTCGAGCACGACCACGTCGGGGCTGTGCGCCTCGACCGCGCCCACCACCTGGTCTCCCCTGCCGACCTGGACGACCACCTCGATGTCGGGCTCCAGGCCGAGCAGGGTGGCCAGCGCCTGCCGGATGAGGTGCTCGTCGTCGGCCAGCAATACCTTGATCATGCGGGAATCCTCGCCCTCACCGTGAACTGACCGTCACTCTGTCCCGCCGTCAGCGCGCCGCCGTGCGCGGCGACCCGCTCGCTCATTCCCGCCAGGCCGTTGCCCGCCGTACCGCTGGGCGGCTTGGGGTGATCGTTGCTCACGGTCAGCTCGACCCACCCGCCCGTGGAGGCGACCTTGATGCGGCAGCGGGTGGCGGCGCTGTGCCGCAGCACGTTGGTGCTGCTCTCGCGTACCAGCCAGGCCAGCAGCGTGCTCACCTCGTCGCCCAGCGCCGTCTCCGGCAGTTCGAGGGCGCAGCTGATGCCCGCCGCCTCCATGACCGCCCTGACACTGCGCAGCTCCGCGTTGAGATCGACCGTGCGGTAGCCGCGGACGACCGAGCGGATCTCCTTGAGCGACTCGCGCGCCAGCCTCCTGACCTCCAGCATCTCCTCGGCCGCGGGGCCCGAGGCCAGGCGGGCGGCCAGCTCGCTCTTGACCGCGATGGCCGAGAGGCTGTGGCCCACCACGTCGTGCAGGTCGCGGGAGAAGCGCAGCCGCTCCTCGGTGACCGCCAGCTTGGCCTGGGCGTCCCTGCCCTCGAGCGAAGCCTTGACCACCGTCCAGAACCAGAACTGGAAGCGGTTGAGCCATACCACCATGCTGATCGTCACGGCGTAGAAGACCACGGCGTGGGGCTGGAAGGCCGCGCACGCCGCCGTCGCGATCAGGGTCATCAGCGCGGCGGTGAACCTGGAGACGTGCAGACCGGCGAGCGCCCCCCAGGCCAGCGCCGCCATCGCGCCCGCGAACTCGGGCTCGCGGGTCATGATGAAGATCACCAGCGCCAGCACGCCCGTGATGACGACCTCGGTGCGGGCGTGAGTCCCCGTCACGGTGATCCTGGCGGCCCGCCAGTAGACGACGGTGAAGGCGACGGCCGACACCCCCGCCACCACCAGCTGCCATGGCGGAGGAGGACCGGGTGCCGTCGCCGTCCAGAACAGGCCCACCCACGGCAGCAGAGCGCCTCCTGCGACACTCCACATGGTGGCTCGCCTGAGGCGCTGGTAATCGGTCCTGCGATCGCTCATGGTGGGAGCCAACCTAGCCGTGCCTGGGATCCCAGCGGAACAGCCACTTCGCCAGCAGCCCCGCGACCACCAACCAGGCGAGCAGCGCCCCGATCCAGGGCAGCGCCGCCGCCCAGGAGCCACCGCCGTAGCCCATCCGCATCATCTCCACGATCGGCGTCGTGGGCACCAGCCTGACGGCGAAGGGCATCTCCGACAGCGGGATGAGCAGCGGGGAGCCCACCAGCGCCACGATCAGCACCGGCAGCACCGCGACCTGGGCCAGCTCGGCGTTCGGCGTGATCCCCGAGAAGGCGGCGGCCAGCAGCCCGAACACCGCCACGCCCAGCACCGCGGCCACCAGCATCATCGGGACGTTCTCCGGCAGACCACCGCCCGTGCGGTCGATCCACACCACCAGCAGCGCCACCTGCAGGACGAAGACCGCCAGCGCCGCCAGGCCGGCCCCGCCGAAGATGGCCACCGCCGAACCCTGGCCTCCGCGCAGCCGCTTGAGCACCAGCTCCTCACGCCGCGCGGTGAAGGAGTTGACGAGGTTCATGAAGACCGCGAAGGCGAGCAGCACCCCCGGCATCCCCGTCAGGATGAACGATTCGCTGCCGCCCTGCGAGAGCATCCAGGCGAACAGCAACGGCAGCAGCAGCACGTTGAAGACGGCCGTGGTGTTGCGGCCGAGCAGCTTCAGATCCATCCTGGCCAGCCGTACGGCGTGCAGCACGTCGGTTCTCATCGCTTGTCCTCCACCACTCGCAGGAAGGCGTCCTCGAGGGTGCCCCTGCGCACCTCGAGCCGCTCCAGGGTCAGTTCCATCTCGTCGGCCCAGGCCAGCAGCGCCCTGAGAGCGGGATGGGCCTCGCCGCGCAGGGTGTAGACGACGTGCCCGCGCTCGGACACGGGGGCCGCGCCGTCCAGGAAGGGCGCCTCGGCCGGACGCGGCAGCCTGAAGGTGATCTGGTCGCCGGTCGTGGCCACGACCTCGTCCACCGTGCCGTAGGTGTGGATCACGCCCTCGTGCATGATGGCGAGCCTGTCGGCCAGGCGCTCGGCCTCCTCCAGGTAGTGCGTGGTGAGCAGCACCGTGGTGCCGCGCTCCTTCAGCCCCCTGATGACCTCCCAGGTGGCCTGCCTGGCCTCGGGGTCCATGCCGGTGGTCGGCTCGTCGAGGAAGAGGACCTCGGGTCGCGAGAGCACCGCGAGGGCGAGGTCCAGCCTGCGCTTCTGGCCGCCCGACAGCTGCCTGACCCTGGTCCTGGCCTTGTTCGCCAGCCCCACCAGCTCCAGGACGTCCTCCTTCACGGGCTGACGGCCCGCGTCGGCGCTCATCCCGCGCCAGACGTCGACGGTCTCGGCGACGGTCAGGTCACCGAAGAAGCCCGCCTCCTGCAGCATGATCCCGATGCGCGGGCGCAGCGCCCTGCGCTCCTTCACGGGGTCGAGCCCGAGGACCCTGACCATGCCGTCGCTCGCCCTGGTGAACCCCTCCAGGACCTCCATCGTGGTGGTCTTGCCCGCGCCGTTGGTGCCCAGCAGCGCGAACAGCTCCCCCTGGGGCACCTCGAAGGAGATCCCCCTCACCGCCTCGAAGCTTCCGTAGCGCTGCCGCAACCCCGCGACCTCGATCGCCGGTCCGCCCACCGCCCCGCGCTCCGCGGTGTCCGCCGCCTGTGTCGTCCTCATGCGTCCAAGCCTGCTGTGCGCGCCTTCCCGCCTGTAGTCGCCGATATCACCGACCTCGTGTGACGATCACTCCGGTCGCACATGACATCTGTCATGAGGCGGGGAACCGTCTGCGATGCTGGGGTCATGACCCGCGCAGACAAGGACAAGCCAGTCGTCCTCTCCAGGATCTACACCCGTACCGGAGACGACGGCACGACCGCGCTCAGCGACCTGAGCCGCACCTCGAAGACCGACCCCAGGCTCGCCGCCTACGCCGACGCCGAGGAGGCCAACGCCGCCATCGGCCTGGCCCTGGCGTACGGCACGCTCGCCCCCGAGATCGTCGAGGTGCTGGGCAGGGTCCAGAACGAGCTGTTCGACCTCGGCGCCGACCTGGCCACCCCCGCCGTCGACACGCCGGAGTTCCCTCCGCTGCGCGTGGAGCCCTCCTATGTCGCCTGGCTGGAGAAGCAGTGCGACCGCTTCAACGCCGAGCTGAACCCGCTGCGCAGCTTCATCCTGCCCGGCGGCGACCCCGCGACGGCCCAGCTGCACGTGGCCAGGGTGACGGTCCGCCGCGCCGAGCGCTCGGCCTGGGCGGCCATGCAGGCCCACAACGACATCAGCCCGCTGCCCGCCACGTACCTCAATCGCCTGTCGGACCTGCTGTTCATCCTGTGCAGGACGGCCCACGACGGCACCGAGATCCTGTGGAAGCCGGGAGGCACCCGATAACGAAAGCGCTCGGACGGCGCGTCAGGCGACGTCGAGATAGGCGCTCGGCGGCGCCGACTCCAGCCAGGCCAGGAAGCCGGTCAACGCGTCCTCCGACATCGCCAGGGAGATCGACCCGCAGTCGACCGCCCACAGCCCGCCGTCGATGGGACGGCGGGCGGAAACAGTCAGGCCGCGCCTCGCGATAGCGTGGCGCGGCCTGAACAGCACACCCATGAAGGGGATCCAGTGGAGCTCCCCGTCGGCGTAGCGGGCTACTCCGCTGCGCCAGCCGTGGGAGCCGACCTTGATACGACACGGCACGCTCCCGCGGGAACGTGCCAGCGCGAAACCGCGGATCACCAGAAGAGCCGCGACCAGGAGGGCAGCGAGCAGTGCGTCCGTAAGAATCGTCAGCATCGCCGCCCCCGCCGGTTGTGAAAGATCAGACGTCCTCGCCGGCGGCCTGCAGCCGGGCCTTGGCACGCTTGGCCTCGACCGCCGCGTCGGCGTCATCCTGGTTCGCCTCGACCGAGGCCTGAGCCCTGGCCAGAGCGTCGCGGGCAGCCGCGACGTCCACCTCGGAGCCCAGCTCGGCCGCTTCGGCCAGCACGGACACCTCGTTGTCGGCCACGGAGATGAACCCGCCGTGCACCGCGGCCACGAGATCCTCCTCGCCGCCGCCGCGCTTCACACGCAGGACTCCGCCCTCGACGAGTACGCCGAGCACCGGTGCGTGTTGAGGCATAATACCGATCTCGCCGTCCACGGTCTTGGCAATCACCATGTCGGCCTCGCCCGACCAGATCTCACGCTCCGGTGAGACGACCCCTACCCGTAGCTTCGCCACTTGTGTAGGTTCCTTTCCGATCAGATGCCGGCATCAGCACACCGTGCTGATGCCGGCACCGAAGGCGATTACTTGGAGAGTTCCTTGGCCTTGGCAACGGCCTGCTCGATGCCGCCGACCATGTAGAACGCCTGCTCGGGCAGGTGGTCGTAGTCACCGGCGCACAGACCCTTGAAGGAGGCGATGGTCTCGTCCAGCGGCACGTTCTCACCCGGCTGACCGGTGAACGCCTCAGCGGCGTACATCGGGTGGGAGAGGAAACGCTCGATGCGACGGGCGCGCTGAACGGTGACCTTGTCCTCTTCGGACAGCTCGTCGATACCGAGGATCGCGATGATGTCCTGGAGCTCGCGGTACTTCTGCAGGATCCGCTTGGTCTCCTGGGCCACCGCGTAGTGCTCGGCGCCCACGATCTGCGGGTCGAGGATGCGGGAGGTGGAGTCGAGCGGGTCCACCGCGGGGTAGATGCCCTTCTCCGAGATCGGCCGCGACAGAACGGTCTGCGCGTCGAGGTGCGCGAACGCGTTGTGCGGGGCCGGGTCGGTGATGTCGTCCGCGGGCACGTAGATCGCCTGCATCGAGGTGATCGAGTGACCACGCGTCGAGGTGATGCGCTCCTGGAGCACACCCATCTCGTCGGCCAGCGTGGGCTGGTAACCCACGGCGGACGGCATACGGCCGAGGAGGGTGGAGACCTCCGAACCGGCCTGCGTGAAGCGGAAGATGTTGTCGATGAACAGAAGCACGTCCTGCTTCTGCACGTCGCGGAAGTACTCCGCCATGGTCAGCGCGGAGAGCGCGACGCGAAGACGCGTGCCCGGCGGCTCGTCCATCTGACCGAAGACGAGAGCGGTGTCCTTGAGGACGTCCGCCTCCTCCATCTCCAGCCAGAGGTCGTTGCCCTCACGGGTACGCTCACCGACGCCCGCGAAGCAGGAGGTGCCACCGAAGTTACGAGCGACTCGGCGGATCATCTCCTGGATCAGAACGGTCTTGCCGACACCGGCGCCACCGAACAGACCGATCTTCCCACCCTGCACGTACGGCGTGAGCAGGTCGATGACCTTGATGCCGGTGACCAGCATCTCGGTACGCGACTCGAGCTGGTCGAAGGCGGGAGCGGGGCGGTGGATGCCCCACTTCTCGGTGACCTGGAGCGAGGAGGTCGGCACGTCCAGGGACTCACCGAGCGCGTTCCACACGTGGCCCTTGACGACGTCGCCGACCGGCACCGAGATGGGCTGGCCGCTGTCGGTGACCGCCGCACCGCGGACCAGGCCGTCGGTGGGTTGCATGGAGATGGCCCTGACGATGTTGTCGCCGAGGTGCTGGGCGACCTCAAGGGTCAGCGTCTTGGTCTCGCCGCCGAGGGTGACCTCGACGTTGAGGGCGTTGTAGATCTCGGGCATGGCCTCGACGGGGAACTCCACGTCGACGACGGGACCCGTGACGCGAGCCACGCGGCCCGTGCCGGTCGTGGTCTCAACAGTCTCTGCAGTCATTTCACTCTTTCCCCGCTGCGGAGTCAGCCAGCGCGTTGGCGCCACCGACGATCTCGCTGATTTCCTGGGTGATCTCGGCCTGGCGAGCCTGGTTCATCTGCATGGTGAACACGCGGATCAGCTCGTTGGCGTTGTCCGTCGCCGACTTCATGGCCCGGCGACGCGAAGCCTCTTCCGACGCCGCCGCCTGGAGCAGCGCGCTGAAGATGCGCGACTCCACGTAACGCGGCAGCAGCGAGTCGAGGACGTCGCCCGCGGTGGGCTCGAACTCGAAGTACGGCGGAATGGTCTCGGACGCCTGCGCCTCGGACTCCTCGACCTCCAGCGGCAGGACGCGCTTGACCGCGACGTTCTGCGTGAGCATGGAGACGAACTCCGTCGAGACAATGTGGATCTCGTCGATCCCGTTGTCGTCCTTGAACGCGTCGATCAGCGTGTTCGCGATCTCCTTGGCGTCGGCGTAGGCCGGCTTCCTGGAGAACCCGACCCACTGGCCGCCCATCTCCCTCTGACGGAAGGAGTGCCAGGCGACGCCCTTGCGGCCGGTCACGAAGGGCACCACAGTCAGGCCGCGCGCTTCGAGCAAGCCGCGCAGGGCCTCGGCCTCGCGCAGGATGTTCGCGTTGTAGCCACCGCAGAAGCCGCTGTCGCTGGTCACGATCAGCACACCGGCGCGAGCCGGCTTCTCCTTGACGACGGTCAGCGGATGGTCGACGGCGCCGGTGTTGCTGACGACGCCCGTGACGGCGCGAGTGATCTCGCGCTCGTACGGCACGGCCGCCTGCATCCGCTGTTGCGCCCTCGCGATCCGTGAGGAGGCGATGAGCTCCTGGGCGCGCGTGATCTTGGCGGTCGACTTGACCGACTTGATCCGCCGTCTCAGCAGCCTTAGCTGGGCACCCATCGGCTACTTCTTCTCTGCCGGGCGGACGACCTTGCGGATCTTCTCCTGGCCGACCTCGTCCGCGCCGAGCGCCGCGACGGGCTCGTCGTGGATGAGCAGCTCACCCTCGGACGTGGTGAAGCCCTTCTTGAACTCCGTGATGGCGTCCTTGAGAGCGGTCACCGTGTCGTCGGACAGATCCCTGGTCTCACGGATGGCGTCGAAGACGCCCTTGTGACCGCTCTGCAGGTAGTCGAGGAACTCCGCCTCGAACCTGCGCACGTCGCCGACCGGGACCTCGTCGAGCTCGCCAGTGGTGCCGGCCCAGACCGAGACGACCTGCTTCTCGACGGGGAACGGGGAGTACTGCGGCTGCTTGAGCAGCTCGACCAGGCGCATGCCGCGCTCGAGCTGGGCGCGGGAGGCCGCGTCGAGGTCGGAGGCGAAGGAGGCGAAGGCCTCCAGGTCGCGGTACTGCGACAGCGACAGACGCAGCGTGCCCGCCACCTTCCGCATCGCCTTGACCTGCGCCGAGCCACCGACTCGGGAGACCGACACACCGACGTTGATGGCCGGACGCACACCCGCGTTGAACAGGTCGGTCTCGAGGAAGCACTGGCCGTCGGTGATGGAGATGACGTTGGTGGGGATGAACGCCGAGACGTCGTTGCCCTTGGTCTCGATGATCGGCAGACCGGTCATCGAGCCGCCGCCCATGTCGTTCGACAGCTTCGCGCAACGCTCGAGCAGACGCGAGTGCAAGTAGAAGACGTCGCCGGGGAAGGCCTCACGGCCCGGCGGACGACGCAGCAGCAGCGAGACCGCGCGGTAGGCGTCGGCCTGCTTGGTCAGGTCGTCGAAGACGATCAGGACGTGCTTGCCCTGGTACATCCAGTGCTGCCCGATGGCAGAGCCGGTGTAGGGGGCGATGTACTTGAAGCCGGCGGCGTCGGAGGCGGGAGCGGCGACGATGGTGGTGTACTCCATCGCGCCCGCCTCCTCCAGGCGAGCCTTGACCTGCGCGATCGTCGAGCCCTTCTGGCCGACGGCGACGTACACGCAGCGAACCTGCTTCTCGGCGTCGCCGGTCAGCCAGTTCTCACGCTGGTTGAGGATGGTGTCGACGGCCAGGGCGGTCTTGCCCGTGCCGCGGTCACCGATGATCAGCTGGCGCTGGCCGCGGCCGACGGGCGTCATGGCGTCGATCGCCTTGAGGCCGGTCTGCAGCGGCTCCTTCACCGGCTGACGCTGGACGACACTGGGCGCCTGCAGCTCGAGGGCGCGACGGCCCTCCGCCTCGATGGTGCCCTTGCCGTCGAGCGGGTTGCCCAGGGGGTCGACCACGCGGCCGAGGAAGTTGTCGCCGATCGGCACCGACAGGACCTCGCCGGTCCTGCGGACCGTCTGGCCCTCCTCGATCTTGCTGAAGTCGCCCAGGATGACGACACCGATTTCACGGGTGTCGAGGTTCAGTGCCAGGCCGCGCGTGCCGTCCTCGAACTCGAGCAGCTCGTTCGCCATCGCCGAGGGAAGGCCGGAGACATGGGCGATGCCGTCGCCACAGTCGACGACGGTCCCGATCTCCTCGCGCGCGGCGCCTTCCGGTTCGTACGCCTGGACGAAGCGCTCAAGCGCGTCCCGGATCTCGTCCGGCCGGATCGTAAGCTCCGCCATCTCTTCTCTGTCTCCCTATTCGCCTAGCCGGCCAACCGGCGGCGGACTTCTTCGATTCGTCCCGCGATGGTGGTGTCGATGACCTCGTCGCCGATGCGAACCGAGAAACCACCGAGCACTCGCGGGTCCACCTCGACGTTCACGTGAACGTCACGGCCATAGGAGGTGCGCAGCCACGCACCCAGACGCTGCTTCTGCTCGTCGGTCAGCGCCACAGCGCTGCGGACCACGGCCACCAGTCGCTGACGCTGTGCCGCGACGAGACTGGAATACTGCTCCAGCCCTGTCTCCAGGCTACGTCCTCTTGGGTGCACTGCCAGCTGCGTGATGAGGCGCAGGCTGGAGGCGGCGACCTTTCCGTCGAGCAGACCCGTCAGCAGCCGCTCCTTGCCTTCGGCGGGCGCGGCCGGGTCGGCCAGCGCGCGACGCAGGTCAGGGTTGGCGGCGACGATGCGGCCGAAGCGGAAGAGCTCGTCCTCCACGTCGTCCAGACGCCCTTCGGACTCGGCCTGCGCGGCCGAGGCGACGACGCTGAGCCGCTCGAGCGAGTCGGCGAGGTCTCCTGAGCGCGACCACTTGGCCTCGACCGCCGCGACGACGGTCTCCAGCGCGGCCTCGCTGACCTTGCCTTCGAGCAGCATGCGGGCGACCTGGGCTTTCTGGGCCGCGGGCCGCGCCGGGTCCGACAGGCTCCGGCGCAGTCCGTGCTCACGGTCGAGCAGGTCGGCGACGGAGCTGAGGTCCTCAGCAAGGCGTCCGAAGTCCGCCGATGCCGCGACAGCGTTGAAGCGCTCCTCGACAGCGGCCAGCGAACTCCTGCTCAGACCACGCATCAGCGCACCGCCTGCGCAGAGGAGCTCTCCAGCTCGTCGAGGAACCTGTCGACGGTGCGGCGCTGACGCGCCTCGTCCTCGAGGGACTCGCCGACGATGCGGCTGGCGAGGTCGGTCGACAGGCGACCGATCTCGGTGCGCAGCTGGGCGAACGCCTGCTGGCGGTCGGCCTCGATCTGCGCGTGCGCCGCCTCGACGATGCGGCGCGCCTCGGCCTGGGCCTCCTCGCGGAGCTCGGCCTTGATCTGGGCGCCCTGCTCGCGAGCCTCCTCGCGAAGGCGGGACGCCTCGTGCCTGGCCTCGGCCAGCTGGTCGCGGTACTGCTTCAGCAGCACCTGCGCCTCGGCCTGGGCGTCCTCCGCCCTCTTGATGCCGCCCTCGATCGCGTCGGTCCGCTCGGCCAGAGTCTTCTGGATGCGCGGGGTGAGGATCTTACCGACGACGAGGAAGACGACGAAGAACGCGAAGATGCCCACGACCAGCTCGTACGCGTGGGGGAGCAGCGGGTTGGCGCCGCCCTCCGCCGCGAGGAGCGAAGCTGCCGTAATCATGGATGCAGCCTTTCGTCAGGGGTGGTCTTCGGTCTTTACAGCTGCGCGAAGATGAACGGGGCGACCAGACCGATCAGGGCCAGGGCCTCGGTGAGAACGAAGCCGAGGAGCATGTTCTGACGGATCAGGCCGTAGGCCTCGGGCTGACGCGCGATGGCCTGCACGCCCTGACCGAAGATGATGCCGACGCCGATGCCGGGGCCGATGGCGGCGAGACCGTAGCCGATGGCGGTGACGTTGCCGGAGACCTCAGCGAGAAGGCTCATTGCTGTTTCCTTTACTTGGTCGGCCGGTGATGCGGTGTATCACCGGTCTGGATATGCCGGAAGGTGGTTCTTAGTGCTCGGGGTGCAGGCTGTTGCCGATGTACATGGCGGCCAGCATCGAGAAGAGGAACGCCTGCAGGAACATGATGAACAGCTCGAAGCCGGTCATGATGATCGTCATCAGGACACCGAGCACGCCGATGGGAGCGCCGAGCGGGGTCAGCTGCTCGAACAGGAACCAGAAGCCGACCATGCTGAAGAAGGCGATGAGCATGTGGCCGGCGAACATGTTGGCGAAGAGTCGCACAGCGTGGGTGAAGGGCGCGATGATCATGTTCGACAGGAACTCGATCGGCGCCAGCAGGACGTAGATGAACTTGGGGAGCCCCGGCGGGAACATCATGTTCTTGAAGTAGCCGCCGACGCCCTGGGTCTTGAAGCCGAGGTAGAGCTTCAGCACGTAGACCGAGACGGCCAGCACGATCGGGAAGGCGATGTGCGAGGCGACGGGGAACTGGGCGACGGGGACGACACCCATGATGTTCCAGACCCAGATCACGAAGAACATGCTGAGCAGCAGGCCCATGAACCGGTCGGCGTCCTTGCCCAGGAAGGGCCGGGCGACCTGGTCGCGCACGAACATGTAGCCGAACTCGGCGACGTTCTGGACGCCCCTGGGCACGATCTTCGGACTGGAGAAGGCGGCCCACAGGAAGCCCAGCACGATGATCGAGCTGAGGATCGCCAGAAGCACGGGCTTGGTGAACCAGTCGACCCCGGCGATGATCGGGGGGAGTTGGAACAGTTCGTCCGGCGTCGGCGCCTTGAACTGATCAGGGTCGGCGAGGAGCGTCAGCGCGATCACGCGGCGTTCCCTTCAGCGTGGTAGGTGGTCACAACGAGTTCCTTAGGCGGGCGGGACCGCCGCGCGGAGTTAGCGGCCGTGCTTCCGGTAGACCAGGTAGACGGCGAGCACTGTCCCCAGGACGACGCCTATGGGGAAGAACGCGGACGTGTCGAGCCACCGGTCCAGCAACCAGCCAGCACCGCCGTAGACAACCATCCCGGAGAGCAGGTAGCTGGGAATCGACCACGCGGCGTTGGCGAAGTCGCGACCGTCGTTCTCGGGCCGGCGTTTCTCTTCGCTCATCGCGCGCCCGACGATAGCAGGCACAGGCAGGACTAGTCATATCGGGCCCCGTTACTTTACCGGGGTTCATGACTTCTTCTCCTGGCCCGGCACAGTCGCCTCGGGGTCGACGTACAGCATCTTGGTCTTGATGAAGGCTCGCACCTCACCGGCGGTCCAGACGATGGTGCCGACCACGACCGTCCACGCGAACGCCTTCGGGTTCCATGCGGTCGTGTCGCCGAAGGCTCGCAGCATCGCCATGATGACCACGACCTTGACGAGATAGCTGACCATCGCGGAGATGGCCATCATCTGGGGGGAGACGCGGGCGGCATAGGACACCGCTACCACGCTGACGCTGAAGAAAACCGCCACGAGGGCGAGTCCGACGACGGCGCCGAGCGCGCCCTTACCGCCAGCCACCAGGAAGGCCACGATGACAGCGACGGCTCCTACCACGAGGGTGGGCAGCGCGGCGCTCTTGAGGACGCGCACGTCGTTGGCCTGCATCGGTGCTCCAGACAGCTAGTTAACAAGCGAGCGATTGCTACCCCATGAGCCGTGCACCACGGGGGCCCTGCTCGTGAAAGATATCACAAGCTCACGTATGACCGCTTTTACCTGCCATTTCTAGTTCCCGATCAAGAACGCGCGGGAAACACCGGGACAACGGAGGCATCTTCTTTCGCGGGGTACACCTGCTGGAACTCCGCCCTGATGGGCGGCATGGGTCCCGTGGGAGGGCCGTCGTCATCGTCGTCGGGGGTGTCCTTGCGCTTGGCCGCGTGCGCGCCGCCGCGCCCCCTCCACCGGGGCAGCGAGAAGAGCACCAGGACGGCCAGCGCGATCACGATCACGATCGGGAAGTACACGACCGGCACGCCGCTCACCGACATGCCGACGAGGCCGAGCGCGAACCCCGACGTCCACGCGTACATGATGAGCACGGTGCGCCGGTGGGAGTGGCCGATGTCGAGCAGGCGGTGGTGCAGGTGACCACGGTCGGGCGCGAACGGCGACAGGCCCATCGAGGTGCGCCTGACGACCGCGCTGATGAGGTCGATGAGCGGAAGCACCATCACCGCGGCGGGCAGCAGGATCGGCATCAGCGCGCCGAACCTGTTCATGCCCTCGATCACCTCCGAGTCGACGGGCGTCACCGTGACCAGCGAGGAGGCCAGGACCAGGCCCAGCAGCATCGCGCCCGTGTCGCCCATGAAGATCTTGGCGGGGTGGAAGTTGTGCGGCAGGAAGCCCAGGCACATGCCGATGAGCACGGCGGTGATGGCCGCGGTGGTGTTGATCCTGTTGAGCTCGATGTTCTGGTCGAGGAAGATCGCGTAGACCCAGGTGGCGGCCGCGGCGATGCCCACGATGCCCGCGGCGAGGCCGTCGAGGCCGTCGACGAAGTTGACGGCGTTGATGGCGACGACCACGACCAGGATCGTGATGACCGCGGACAGGTCGGGCGGCAGGCTGATCGTCTCGCCGTTCACCCACGGCACCCATGGCAGGGCCAGCCCGAAGTAGACCAGCACTCCCGCCGCGCCGATCTGGCCGCCCAGCTTGATGAAGGGGTCCATGCCCCACCAGTCGTCGAGGAAGCCGGTCAGCGTGATGAGGCCGCCCGCGGCGATCAGCGCGATCACCGTCTGGTCCTGGCCCAGCACCTCGCCCGTCTTGTCGAGCTGGGTGGCGGCCAGCAGGCCCGCCACGAGCCCGCCGTACATCGCGAGCCCGCCCAGGCGCGGGGTCGGGACGGTGTGCACGTCGCGATCTCGCACCTCGGGCATGGCTCCGATGCGGATGGCGAACCGCCGGACCAGCGGGACCAGCAGGTACGTCACCGCCGCCGCTACCAGTGCCATGAAGAGGTATTCGCGCACGGACCTAGTTTCCCGGATGCATCGGCCAGCTGTGACCGGAAATCGACACAGATCACCTTATAATTCACTGAGATAAGGCTGATGTTTCGCCACCAGCTCGGAGACCCTTTCCCGCACTTCATCCGCAGTTTCTGGATATCTCACGGCGCGCGAGACCAGCGTGCCCACCTCTCTGAGCTCCTCCACCCCCATCCCCTGAGTCGTGACGCAGGGGGTCCCCACGCGCAGCCCCGAGGTGATCGCGGGCGGCTCGGGGTCGTAGGGGATGGCGTTGCGGTTGAGCGTGATGCCCGCCGCGGCGCAGCGCCGTTCGGCCTCGGCCCCCGTCACGCCGAGAGCGCGCAGGTCGATCAGCGCGAGGTGGGTGTCGGTGCCGCCGGACACGGGACGCATCCCCTCCAGCGCTTCGCACAGGGTTCTCGCGTTCTCGACGACCCTTCGCCCGTAGTCGGCGAACTCGGGACGCATCGCCTCACCGAACGCGACGGCCTTCGCCGCGATGGCGTGCATGAGCGGCCCGCCCTGCACGAAGGGGAAGACCGCCCTGTCGACCTTCGCGGCCAGCTCGGCCGTGCACAGGATGCCGCCGCCGCGCGGCCCGCGCAGCGCCTTGTGCGTGGTGAACGTGACCACGTCCGCGTACGGCACCGCCGAGGGGATCGTGCCCGCCGCCATGAGCCCGATGGTGTGCGCGACGTCGGCCATCAGCCACGCGCCCACCTCGTCGGCGATGCCCCTGAAGATGCCGAAGTCGATCAGGCGTGGGTAGGCCGTCGCGCCGCACACGATCAGCTTCGGCCTGCGCCTGCGCGCCAGGTCGCGCACCTCGTCGTAGTCGATCAGCTCGGTGTCGCGCCGTACGCCGTAGGACACCACGTCGAACCAGCGGCCGGAGAAGTTCACCTTCGAGCCGTGGGTGAGGTGACCGCCGTGCGGCAGCGCCATGGCCAGCATCGTGTCGCCGGGCTGGAGCAGCGCGGCGTAGGCGGCCAGGTTGGCGCTGGCCCCCGAGTGCGGCTGCACGTTGGCGTGGTCTGCTCCGAACAGCGTGGTCGCCCGCCGCACCGCGAGCCGTTCGGCCCTGTCCACGACCTCGCAGCCACCGTAGTAGCGCCTGCCGGGGTAGCCCTCGGCGTACTTGTTGGTCAGCGTCGAGCCCAGCGCGGCCAGGACGGCGGGCGAGGTGAAGTTCTCGCTCGCGATCAGCTGCAGGCCGCCGCGTACCCGATCGACCTCGTCGAGCAGCACCTGCGCGATCTCGGGATCCTCACGCTGGAGGGCCCCGAAATCCGGGCCGTAGTACATCCATCCACTGTAAGCACGAATGCTCCGATTTCCCACAAGGCAGGGATCAGGAGAAGGCGTGTGGCGCCCCAGCGGAGGCGGGCACCCAGCGCGGGGTGTCGGCGGCCTGGTCGCTGATGGCCGTCAGCACCGCCTGCCGGTACAGCCCCAGCCTGTTACGCCACTCGGCCAGGTCCTCCACGTAGCGCGACCCGACGGGGGCCTCCCACGTCTGGGGGCTGCGAGCCAGCTGATAGGCCTTGTCCAGGCTGGCCGTCAGCGTCTCCAGCATGGGCAGCACGGTCTGCCAGGCGGTGACCAGGCGCTGGTAGTCGGGGTTGAACTCCCACACTCTCGGCTGGCCGTCCAGGGGGCTTCCCGAGGTGGTCACGGGCGGCTGCTCGCCTGGCTGGCGCGGTTGCGGGGCCGGTGGGTCGACGTACATGCGCACTCCGTCTCAGCTGCCGGGCGGAACGGTGGGACGGCCCGGCGCGCCGGGCTCCACGCGCCCCGGCTCGCCGTCGGGCCCGAAGTCCTTCGGCACCCACTCGCCCTTGCCCCACTCCCCTGGCGGCACCTCGACGCTCGGCATCTCCATCGGCTCGATGTCGCTGGCGTTGTCCACCAACGTCCTCAACGCCGCATCCGACGGCGGCCTGGCCTCCACCGACACCACATCGCCACCGTCATCGGCCTCGCCCGAGGCGGCACCCGTCGCGTCACTCGCCTCCGAGCGCTCTCGAGACCCGTCGCCGCCGGTCGCGCCCCCGTCGCCGGCCCGCACCTCGGAGCGCTCACCCGGCCTTTCACCGCCGAATGCCGCGCCGCTCGTGGATACGTCGGTCGTGTCACCAGCCCGCATCGACCCCGGAGCCGACGCCGACCCTGCGGAGGACGCCGACCCGACGGAGGACGTCGGCCCGGCCTGCTGTCCTGCGGCGGAACCCTCGTAGACCGCCCCCCTGGCCGAGGTGGAATCACCACCACCCGACGCCTGGGACGCAGCAGCACCGGGATCCACCGAACCCGCGGCGCCATCAGGACCGAAATCCTTCGGCACCCACTCACCCCTGCCCCACTCCCCAGGCGGCACCTCGACGCTCGGCATCTCCATCGGCTCGATGTCGCTGGCATTGTCGACCAACGACCTCAACGCCGCATCCGACGGCGGCCTGGCATCCACCGACACCACATCGCTGTCATCGTCGGCCCACCCGCCGCTCGCGGTGGCACCGGTGGTCGCGCCGCTCGTTCCCTCCTGCGGCTGGACGGCCTGCGTCAGCGAAGACTCCACCGGAGGCTGGACGGCCGGCGCCAGCGGGGTGCCAACCGGGGGCTGGACGGCCGGCGTCAACGGAGCCGACGGACCGTTCGACGGCGGCTGCACGGCCGGTGTCAGGGACGTGTCCACCGGGGGTTGGACGGCCGGTGCCAGGGGGGCCGCCGAGCCCTCCACGGAGGGGAGGTCGGTGGGGCGGACCGCTTCGACGTCGTCCAGGAGGTCGGCGATCTCGCGGGCGGTGGGCGGGTCGAGGGGGATCTGCAGGACCTTGACCCCGTCCACCTCCACGACCTGCGGCTTGCCCGCGTCGCTCTGGTCGATGTCGTCGGGGTGGTCCTTCGCAGGGGTGTCGAGGATGTCCTGGCCAGGCGTGCCGGGTTCGGTGCCCCTGTCGTGGCGGCTGTCCCTGTCGCCGTCCTTGGGCTGGTCGGTGGCGCTCGGGTTGTCCTCGACGCGGGAGTCCGGCTGTGGCGCGGGCCTCGGTTCGGGCGTCTCCCCCGTCTTCGGGGCGGGCTCGTCGGGCGCGTCCCTCGGCGGCGACTCACTCTTCGGCGCGGGCTCAGGATCCTTCTTGGGCTCCGGCTCCGCAGGTGCGGGGTCTCGCTTGGACTCCGGCTCGGCAGGCGCGGGATCCTGTTTCGGCTCGGGCTGCGCAGGCGCCGGGTCCTTCCTGGACTCCGGTTCTGGAGGTGTGGGGTCCTTCCTGGACTCCGGATCCGCAGGCGCCGGGTCCTTCTTGGATTCTGGATCCGCAGGCGCCGGATCTCTCTTGGACTCCGGATCCGCAGGTGTGGGGTCTTTCCTGGGGGCGGGGTCGGAGGAGGATGGGGGGTCGTTCGGGGTGGCGGTCTCGCGGGGGTTGGCCGTCCTGGAGGCGCGATCGTCCTCGCGCGGCTCCTTGGAGTCCTTCGGCGCGGGATCCTTCGTCTCGCCCGAGGCCGGTGTGCCGTTCGGGGAGATGTCCTTGGCCTGCTCCCCCACCCGTGGCGCGGCCTCCTTCTTCTCCAGCAGCGCCAGCCGCCCCGTGACGTCGCGTGCCATCTCCTCGCACGCGTCGGCCACCTGGGAGGGCCGGTGCGTCACCGGCGTGGCCAGGCCCGCGCTCCGCGTGGCCTGCGCGACCCTGCTCTCCAGCGAACGCATCTGGACGGCGGCCCGCCGCACCTCGGCCAGCAGGTCACGCACCAGTGTCGGATCCATACCGTCGAACGAGCCCATGGGCCTCACGGTAGGTGGCGTGCGCGGCCGTCCGCTTCAGGGATAAACAGACGGCATCAATCAGTCGGTGGCGACGTAACCCACGACGCCGCGCAGCTTCTCCACCGAGATGGCGCCCTTCCTGAGCAGCCGGGGCACGGCCGCGGTCAGGTCGAGGATCGAGGACGGCGTGTCGTCGGCGCAGGGACCGCCGTCGAGGTAGACGGCGATCGAGTCGCCGAGCTGCTCCTCGGCGTTCTGCGCCGTGGTCGCGGCGGGCGCGCCCGAACGGTTGGCGCTGGAGACCGCCATCGGGCCCGTCTCCTTGAGCAGGTCGAGCGCCACGGGGTGCAGCGGCATGCGCAGGGCGACCGTGCCCTTGGTGTCGCCGAGGTCCCACGAGAGCGACCTGTTCGCCTTGCACACGATCGTCAGAGGGCCGGGCCAGAAGGCGTCGATGAGGTCCTGGCCGTACGCGCCGAGGTCCTCGACCAGGGCGTTGGCCGCGCGTACGGTGCCCACCAGCACCGGCGGCGGCATGTCGCGCCCACGGCCCTTGGCGTCCAGCAGCGCGGTCACCGCCGACGGGGTGAAGGCGTCGGCGCCGATGCCGTAGACGGTGTCCGTCGGCAGCACCACCAGCTCGCCCTTGCGTACGGCAGAGGCCGCGTCGGTCAGCCCGGCGGCCTTCTGCTCGGCGTCTGCGCAGTCATAACGTCGTCCCACGGCGGCAATCCTATTCCTGGCCGAACTTGGCGGTGACGAAGCGGTCCCTTCGGGTGAGGTCCTGGCGCAGACGTGCGTCGCGCCAGCCCTTGTCCTCGGGGAAGAGACGGTAGACCGACTGCCCCTGCTCGTCGGCGTGCTCGACGGCCACCCAGCCGCCCGGCCTGAGCAGTCGGCGGGCCGTGCGCTCGACGGCCCTGACCTCGTTGAGCCCGTCGGCGCCGCTGCCGTACAACGCCCGTGAGGGGTCGTAGTCGCGCACCTCGGGATCGCGCGGGATCGCGCCTGGCGGGATGTAGGGCGGGTTGGAGATGACGAGGTCGACCTTGCCGTTGAGCTCGGGAAGCGCGTCGGCGAGGTCCTCGGGGTGCAGGTGGACACGGCCCTGGCCGTGCTCGGCGATGTTGCGCTTGGCCCAGCCGTACGCGTCGGGGTCGACCTCCACCGCGTGCACCTGGGCGAGCGCGACCTCCTGCGCGATCGACAGCGCGATGGCGGCCGAACCGGTGCCGAGGTCGACGACCACGGGTTCGGCGACGTCCATCTCGCGCAGCCGCTCGATGGCCCAGCCGGCGACCACCTCGGTCTCGGGGCGTGGCACGAACACACCCGGGCCCACCGCGAGTTCCAGATAGCGGAAGTAGGCGTGTCCCGTGATGTGCTGCAGCGGCTCGCGGGCCTCACGCCTGGCGACGCCCTCCCAGAAGAGGGCGTCGAAGTCGGCGTCCTTGACCGTGTGCAGCTCGCTTCTGCGCACGCCGTGGACGAACGCCGCGATCTCCTCCGCGTCGGTGCGCGGGGACGGCACTCCGGCCTCGGCGAGCCGGGCGGTTGCGAGAGCGATCTCGTCCAGCAGGAATGTCATGAGTGTTGTGCGAGCTTCTCCGCCATTTCGGCGTCGATGAGGGCCTGGGTGACTGCGCTCAGTTCTCCGTCGAGCACCTGGTCGAGGTTATACGCCTTGAAGCCGACGCGGTGGTCGGAGATGCGGTTCTCCGGGAAGTTGTAAGTCCTGATGCGCTCAGAACGGTCCATCGTACGCACCTGGGACTTGCGCTCGGCCTGCGCCGCGGCCTCCGCCTGCTCCTGCGCCACGGCCAGCAGCCTGGCGCGCAGGATGCGCATCGCCGACTCCTTGTTCTGGAGCTGGCTCTTCTCGTTCTGGCAGGAGACGACCACGCCGGTCGGCAGGTGGGTGATGCGGACCGCCGAGTCGGTGGTGTTGACGCTCTGCCCGCCGGGGCCTGAGCTCCGGTAGACGTCGATGCGCAGCTCGTTGGGGTCGATGTTGACCTCGACCTCTTCGGCCTCGGGATAGACCAGCACACCGGTGGCGCTGGTGTGGATGCGGCCCTGCGACTCGGTGACGGGCACCCGCTGCACGCGGTGCACGCCCCCCTCGTACTTCAGCCTGGACCAGACGCCCTCTTCGCCCTTGGCCTTGATGGCGACGGTGACGTCCTTGTAGCCGCCGAGGTCGGAGTGCTGGGCGTCGATGATCTCGGTCTTCCAGCCGAGGCGCTCGGCGTAGCGCAGGTACATCCGCAGCAGGTCGCCCGCGAACAGCGCGGACTCCTCGCCGCCCTCACCCTGCTTGATCTCCATGATGATGTCCTTGTCATCATTGGGGTCTCGCGGGATGAGCAGATGCTTGAGCTTCTCCTCCAGCTTGGGGATGCGCTCCTCGAGCTGGACGGCCTCCTCGGCGAAGCCCTCGTCCTCGGTGGCGAGCTCCTTGGCGGCGGTGAGGTCGCTTCTGACGCCCTCGAGCTCGCGGTAGGTGCCGACGATGGGGGTCAGCTGGCGGTAGCGCCTGCCGAGCGTGCGGGCCTTGTTCTGGTCTGCGTGCACGGCGGGGTCCGCGAGCTGCTGCTCCAGCTCGGCGTACTCACTGAGTAGTTCGTCGAGATTCACCGTGCGTCCTTCTTCCGCTTTGTCGCCGCCTCTTCACCAAGAACGCCGACCCGGGCGCGCGCATGCGCGTCTCCGGGCCGGCGTCAGGGAAGCTACTTGCTGGCCTTCTTGCCGAAGCGCTGCTCGAAGCGCGCCACGCGACCGCCGGTGTCGAGGATCTTCTGCTTGCCCGTGTAGAACGGGTGGCAGGCGGAGCACACGTCGGCGTGGATGGAGCCGTTCTTCGCGGTGCTACGCGTGGTGAAGGTGTTGCCGCAGGTGCAGGTCACCTGGGTCACGTTGTACTCGGGGTGGATGTCGCGCTTCATTGCAAGTCCTTTCGGGGTGCGGTCGCCGGGTCGCTCGTACGGCTTGCGCGCTGACACACTGAGTGATTTCGCGCGCGGCGGGAACCGGTACCGCTTTCGGTTCAGCTACCAGTGTGCCAGATCCTTCAACCATCCCAGGCCACAGGTCATTCCACGCGATCCGATGGACGGCTCGAATCAGTCCCAGTAGTCTCAAACGTCCAATCCGTAACTTTTCTCACATATACACCGATGCAAGGGGCCCCATCACATGAAGAAAAGGATGCGGTTGCTGCTGGCGACCGCAACGGGGGTGGCTGTGCTCGTCGGGGGCGCCAGCCTCTCCTCGGCCAGCGCATCCGTGTCGCAGGCGGCGTACGTGGCCGCCGACGACATCACGAACGTCTCCATGAGCGGCAGCGCCTACGTGCCCGCGGACAAGGAGATCGAGGTCGGCTTCACCTTCGCGGTGGCCAACCCGCTCGGCACCGGTGACGGGCCGACCACGGACGCCGACAAGGTCGCGGTCACCTCCGCCGACATCACCCCGCCCGGCAAGAGCGCGAAGGCGGTGTCGCTCACCTACACCGCGCCCGCCAACCTCACCGATGCGACGCAGAAGCGCCCGGCGTCCGCTTCGGGCAGCGGCAAGTTCACCATCACCAAGGACGACCCGTCCGGTGACTGGACCTTGAAGATCGTGACCTCCCGCGGCACGAACAGCTTCACCGTCAAGGTGGCAGGCAAGCAGGGCATCACCGGCGCATCGGTCAACCCGAACCCGGTCAACCTGGTCAAGGGTCAGGAGGTCAAGGTCACCGTCCAGGCGGCGGTGAAGGACGCCTCCCTCGTCAGCGCCAAGATGACGAGCGACACCACCTCCGAGTACTACGACCTCGGCAGCCTCGAGCTCGGCACGGACGGCTACTACACCGGCACCGTCTACTTCACCGACGACAGCGCGCCGGGCGAGTGGACGCTGGAGATCTCCGCCAACCGCGGCGGCGAGACGCTCAAGGGCGTCGGCGCGTTCACGGTGAACGCGCCGAGCGGCGGCGCCTCGAAGAAGGCCAAGTCGAAGGTCACGCTGGGCGCGCCCGCCAAGAGCAAGGTCAGCAAGGCCTTCAAGCTGTACGGCAAGGTCTACCGCGGGTCCAAGGCGTACTCGGGCAAGATCGTGGAGGTGTACTTCAAGAAGAAGGGCACCACGAAGTACAAGTTCATGGGCTTCGCCAAGGCCAGCTCGACCGGCAAGTACTCCAAGGCGGTCAAGCAGCGCTACGACGGCTACTGGCGCGTCAAGGTCCCCGCCACCAGCAAGACCTACGGCTCCTGGTCCAGCCAGAAGTTCGTGGACGTGAAGTAACACCCTCTGGTTGAACCGAATGGCCCGCTCCTGGAAGGAGCGGGCCATTCGTCATTGGAGGGCTCGCGAGACATGGCCGCCGGGAATCCCCCACGGCCACGTCTCCCGGATCGAGGCCGGTGACCTGGAGTCGACCGAGCCGGTACCCACCTGAGCCGCCGGCGACGACCACCCGAGGGCGTGGGGCGCCAAGCCCTCACCGGGCGAGCCCAGGGGACCGTGCCGTCGTGGGGAGGGCCCCATACGACACGGTCCCGGCCCCAGGAATCGGGGCCGGGACCGTGCGGGTGGTGCTGTCAGTCGCGCTCGGAGCTGACCGTGGTCTTCTGGACCTGGAGGAGGAACTCCGCGTTGGACTTCGTCTCCTTCATCTTCTCCAGAAGCAGCTCCAGCGCCTGCTGCATGTCCAGCGCGTGGAGGACCCTGCGCAGCTTCCAGGTGATCTGGAGCTCGTCCTTGCCCATGAGGATCTCTTCCTTACGGGTGCCGGACGCGTCGACGTCCACCGCGGGGAAGATGCGCTTGTCGGCCAGGGAGCGGTTGAGCTTGAGCTCCGCGTTGCCGGTGCCCTTGAACTCCTCGAAGATGACCTCGTCCATCTTGGACCCGGTCTCGACCAGGGCCGTGGCGAGGATCGTCAGCGAGCCGCCGTTCTCGATGTTGCGCGCGGCGCCGAAGAAACGCTTCGGCGGGTAGAGCGCGGTCGAGTCGACACCACCGGACAGGATGCGTCCGGACGCCGGGGCCGCCAGGTTGTAGGCGCGGCCGAGACGGGTGATGGAGTCGAGCAGGACGACCACGTCGTGGCCCAGCTCCACCAGACGCTTGGCGCGCTCGATGGCGAGCTCGGCGACGGTGGTGTGGTCCTCGGCGGGGCGGTCGAAGGTCGAGTGGATGACCTCGCCCTTGACCGAGCGCTGCATGTCGGTGACCTCTTCGGGCCGCTCGTCCACGAGCACGACCATCAGGTGGCACTCGGGGTTGTTGCGGGTGATCGCGTTGGCGATCGACTGCAGCACCATCGTCTTACCGGCCTTGGGCGGGGAGACGATGAGGCCGCGCTGGCCCTTGCCGATCGGGGCCACGAGGTCGATGATCCTCGTGGTCAGGATGTTGGGCTCGGTCTCCAGGCGCAGCCGCTCCTGCGGGTAGAGCGGGGTCAGCTTGTTGAAGTCGGGCCTGTTGCGGGCCTGCTCCGGGTCCATGCCGTTGACGGTGTCGAGGCGGACCAGGGCGTTGAACTTCTCCCTGCGCTCGCCGTCGCGCGGCTGGCGGACGGCGCCGGTGATGACGTCGCCCTTGCGCAGGCCGTTGCGGCGGATCTGGGCCAGCGACACGTAGACGTCGTTGGAGCCGGGCAGGTAGCCGCTGGTCCTGACGAACGCGTAGTTGTCGAGGATGTCCAGGATGCCGGCGATCGGGATGAGCACGTCGTCGTCGCTGACCACGGGCTCGTTGCTGTCGAAGCGGTCACGGCCGCGGCCGCGGTTGCGCTCCCTGAACCTGCCGCGCCTGCCGCGCCCGCGCTCGTCGTCGTCGCCACCGCCGCGCGGGTCCTGGCCGCGGTCGGGACCACGGTCCTGACCACGGTCGGCGCCACGGTCGGCGCCGCGGTCGGCGCCGCGGTCCTGGCCACGGTCACGGTCGGCGCCGCGGTCACGGTCCTGGACGCGCTCACGGTCCTGAGCACGGTCCTGGACGCGGTCGCCGCGGTCGCGGGTGCGCTCGGCGTCGGTGCGCTGCGGCTGCTGCTCGGAGCGCTCGCCGCGCTCCTGGCGGTCGCCGCCGCGCTCCTGGCGCTCGCCGCGCTCGCCGCGCTCGCGGCGGCTGCGGCGCTCACCACGGTCGCGACGGCTCTCGCCACGGTCGCGGCCGTCGGCCTGGTTGTCGTTCTGCTGCTGCTCCACGACGGGCTGCTGCTGCTCCACGACCGGTGCGGCAGCCGCCGCGACAGGCTCGGGAGCCGCGACGGGCTCGGGGGTGGCGACAGTCTCTGCGGCCGCGGCGGGGCGGGAACGTTCCCGACGGCTGCGGGCGGGGCGCTCGGCCACGGCCGGGGCCTCCGCGACGGCGGGGGCGGCGGGCGCCTCCGCGGCGGGGGCGGCGGGGGCGCTGTCACCGGCGCCGACTCCCTGCTTCTCCTGGATACGCGCGATGAGCTCGCTCTTGCGCATCCGCCCGGTCCCGCTGATGCCCAGCTCGGCGGCAATCTTCTGCAGCTCGGGCAGCACCTTCGCGGACAGTCCGGTGCCGGAGCGACGCGCGCGAGGCTTGGCCGCGGCGCGGGTGGGGGTGTCGCCGGACGCGCTCGCGGACGAGCCGGAAGCGTCGGAGAGGAGTTCGGTGGTGTCGCTCAACTAAGGGTCCTTCCCAGGGGTCGGGCGTCGGCCATGATCAGCCGATCGTCCCGGAGGTGCTGTCGATCCGGCGGGACAGACCGGGTCGGGGTGCACTTTGCGATCTTCGGCCGCCGCGCAGGACGGCCGCCACGGTTGGGGAGGGGTTCGTCCAGGTCGCCACAGGACGGTGGCGCGTGGAGGGGACCCCCCAGATTGCTGTCGCCAGCCAGATGTCGAAGTGGTTCGAACGCGCACTTCCCCGGATTCGCCGCCTCGCGTCGCGCCGACCGGGTGTGGGCCAACCGGAGCGAACGGATTCGGGGAGACAGCCGCGCTGCTCACGCCTCGCGACGTGAAGCATGATGCAACGATGTGTGGCTGACAAGCACGCACCCAACAAGGGGGCATCTGGTGCGGCTATCAGCCTAACATCACCAGCGCACACGGCTATTCCCTGAAGGTCTAAGAGGCATCAGCGTGTCTCGGCGACTGAACGCTCGCACCATCCTGGTCGACGTCCATTAGCTGGATGTGCCAGTCATTACCCACTTCTGGCGCGATCAAATCCTGCGCATCCGGTGTCGAAAACGCAAGGATCGTGGGACCCGCTCCCGAGACGACGGCGGGCACGCCCATGGCACGAAGCCGTTCTACCAGATCCGCCGTCCGCCGCATGGCAGGCGCGCGGTAGTGCTGGTGGAGACGGTCTTCCGTGCCTGCGAGCAGCAGTTCACGGTCGGGACGCTGGGTCAACGCGGCGATCAGCAACGCTGCCCGCCCCGCGTTGAAGGAGGCGTCCTTGTGAGGCACTTCCTTCGGTAGAAGCCCCCGCGCGGTCTCGGTGGACAGTCGCGTAGCGGGTATGAGCGCGACCGGCCTGATGCTCGCGTCGGGAACCAGTTTCACCATACGCGCGGTACCGAACTGGTCGGTCCACGCCACGGTCAGTCCTCCGGCCAGACAGGGGGCGACGTTGTCGGGATGCCCTTCCATCTCGGTGGCGAGCGCGAAGACCTCGTCGTCGGTGAGCTCTTTTGTTCGCTCAGAGCCGAGCGCCGCCTCCCCGTCCGCGCCGTCCTGACCCGCCAGCGGCGTGTACGGCAGGCGCGCCAGAGCACGGGCGGCTAGGATCCCCGCGCAGATGGCGGCCGAGGAGGACCCCAGGCCGCGCGCGTGCGGGATCCTGTTGCGGCAGCGCAGCCTGATTCCCGCGGGTTGCGGGGCGTTCATCCGGTCGAACGTCCTGCGCATCGCCCGCACGACGAGGTGCTCGTCGCCGAGTTCGAGCTCTCCGGCGCCCTCGCCCTCGACCGTCACCTCGACCCGCGAAGCGCCGTCCTCCGGGGTGAACAGCTCCGCCTCGACCTCGTCGTGGAAGGCCAGCGCGAGGCCGAGGGAGTCGAATCCGGGGCCCAGGTTGGCGGAGGTCGCCGGAACCCGGACGACGACCGTGCTGTCGGTCATGCAGCTCCTCGGGTAAGGACGCGCCGTGACGGCGGGAACCGGAGTCCTGCTGGGCGCGCGCCCCCGCGAGAGGGCGCGCGGCGGACACGGGGGCCCTTCGCGGCTTGCCGTACGAGATGTGGTCTCAAGCGTGCCGTACGGGACGGCGTCTACAGCAGGTCGAGCGCCGACGCGGCCGCGTGGACGTCGATGGGGATCGTGACAGGCGCGGGAGCGCCGGAGATCGCCCAGTCGGGGTCCTTGAGGCCGTTGCCTGTCACCGTGCAGACGATGCGCTGGCCGGGCTCGACGAGGCCCTGCGCGTGGGCGTGCAGCAGGCCCGCGACGCTCGCTGCGGAGGCGAGCTCGACGAACACGCCCTCCTCCTGCGCCAGCAGCTTGTAGGCGGCGGCGATCTGCCGGTCGGTGACCGCCTGGATGACGCCGCCGGACTCGTCGCGCGCGGCCTCGGCCAGCTGCCACGAGGCGGGGTTGCCGATGCGGATGGCGGTGGCGATGGTGTGCGGGTGCGTGACGGGCGCGCCGTTGACGATCGGGGCCGAGCCGCTGGCCTGGAAGCCGAACATCCGCGGCGACGTGCCGTACTCCTGGTAACCCATCCAGTAGGCGGAGATGTTGCCCGCGTTGCCGACGGGGATGCAGTGGATGTCGGGCGCCCCGCCGAGCGTGTCGACGATCTCGAAGGCGGCCGTCTTCTGGCCCTGCAGGCGGTAGGGGTTGACCGAGTTGACCAGTGCGATCGGGTAGTTCTCCGACAGCTTGCGGGTCATCTCGAGACAGTCGTCGAAGGACCCCTCGACCTGCAGCAGCGTCGCGCCGTGCACGAGAGCCTGGGCCAGCTTGCCCATCGCGATCTTGCCGCGCGGCACCAGCACGGCGCAGGTCAGCCCCGCCCGTACGGCGTAGGCCGCGGCCGAGGCGGAGGTGTTGCCCGTGGAGGCGCAGATGACCGCCTTGGCGCCCTCCTCGACGGCCTTGCTGATGGCCATGGTCATGCCACGGTCCTTGAAGCTGCCCGTCGGGTTCGCGCCCTCTACCTTGAGGTAGACCTCGCAGCCCGTCAGCGCGGAGACGCGCTGGGCCGGGACGAGCGGCGTGCCGCCCTCCAGGAGCGTGACCACGGGCGTCGTCTCGCTCACCGGCAACCGGTCCCGGTATTCCTCGATGAGGCCTCGCCATGCCCTGGTCATGATTCGCTCCTGCGACTACCTGCGGTGTTGTGCACCGAGTCTACGGGCACCCGGCGCGGCGAGCGGTACGAGCGTCCATCTGATGGACAGACTCCTCAGCCAATACCCAGCAACCCCGGATAAGGTCTCCCACAGGGGACGGGGAGGCTGGACCACGATGACTGCGATGACGCAGAACGACTACTCCGCACTGACACCGCCACAGGTGGGCCGATGGTCGCCCTCCTTGTCGGTGAGCGTCGTGGTTCCCTCGCACGGCGGCCCGCACCTCGACCTCACGCTCGCCGCGCTGGCCGCGCAGACCTACCCCGAGCACCTGATGGAGGTCGTGGTCGCCGACGACGGCAGCGCCCCGCCGATCGAGCTGCCGGAGATCAGGCCGGTCAACACCAGGATCGTGCGCGTCACCGACGGCTGGGGCATCTCCCACGCGGTGAACACGGGCGTGAAGGCCGCCGACGGCGAGATCATCCAGCGTCTCGACTCCGACATGGTGGCGGGGCGCGAGCACATCGAGGCCATGGCCCGCTGGCACCACGTGAGCGACTACGTGGTCTCGATCGGGATGAAGAGGTTCGTCGAGAAGCCGCCGCTGACGCCCGCGCAGGTCTTCGGCGCCGCGCGCCTCGGGGAGCTGTTCGACCTCGCCTCGGCCGTTCCCAGCTCGACCGAGGCGACGATCGAGAAGACCGACGGGCTGCGCAAGAGCCGCAATCCCTACCACGTGTGCACGGGGCCGACCTTCGCCCTTCCCCGCGAGATCTTCCATGCCGTGGGCGGGCTCGACCCGCACGTCCTGCGCGGCGAGGACACCGAGTTCGCCTACCGCCTGGCGATGCACGGCGTGGTGTTCGTTCCCGAGCCGCTCGCCGAGGCCGTCCATCTCGGACTGCCCGCCCAGCACCGCGACCGTGAGCGCGCGGTGCGGGTGGTGGAGCCGTTCCTCGCCCACCGCATCCCGCTCAGGCGCGACCTGCGCAAGGACAGGGGGCGGCGCTGGCTGGTGCCGTACGTGGAGATCGTCCTCGACGTCACCGACACCTCCGAGTCGACGGTACGGCAGGCGGTGGCCGCCGCGCTCGACGGCAAGGTGCAGGACGTCGTGGTGACACTGGTCGGCCCGTGGTCGCGGATGAGTGACGAGCGACGTTCCGTGCTCAGCGACCCCTGCTTCGAGCTGCGGGTGATGCGCGAGCTCTACGCGCACGACGAGCGGATCAGGATGATCGACGAGGCCGCCCCGACGCCCGCGCCCACGCCGTTCCGCTATGTCGGGCCCGTGGACGTGCCGCTGCACAAGGCGACGCTGGAGCGGATGATCGAGTCGGTCCAGAAGGACCTCACGGGCGTGCTGGTCGTCGACCTGCCCGACGGCCGCACGGCCAGGCTGGAGCGCACCTCCGCGCTGGCTCGGGCGAGGCTGCTGGCCGAGCCCTGCGCCGACCTCGACGAGATCATCGAGGTCACCCACGGCGTACGGCACGAGCCGCCCGACCGCTTCTGGCCCGCTCCCGCCGCCCCGAAGCCGGTGTCGATCCCCGCGCCCCCGCCGGCCGTCACGCAGGAGCGCACGTTCCTGCGCAAGCTGAAGTCCGCGCTGCGCCCCAACTGAGCCGGGTCACGGCCAGAGGTCCGATGTCCTGGCTCAGACCTTGCGCTTGAGCGCGCGTTTCACCGAGGCGGTGAGGACGGCGCGCAGGCCCTGCTGGACCCGTCCGGCCGCGGCGAGCTGACGGCGTAGCGTGCCGACCTCGCGGCGCAGCTCGACCGTGCTCCTGCGCCACTTGCCCGACTCCTCGCGCCACCTGTCGACCTGGCCGCGCAGCCGTTCGACCTCGGCTCTGAGCTTGGCCGCCTCGGCCTGGGCCTCGCTCCTGGCCCTGTAGGCCCCCCGGCGGCCGAGCGGGACGCGCGGCTGCCTGGCGAAGCCGTGGGTCTCGCCCTCGACCCAGCGCACCCCGAAGACCGCGTCGACGGCGTCGTCGAGCTCCTCACCCGGTTCGAGCACGACGCGGGCCCTGGCGAAGGCGGCAGTGCGTTCGAGACGCGCGGTGACGACCTGCCCGCCCGACTCCGACAGCAGCACGTTGACCAGCCCCTGGCCCTCGTCCTTCGCGAGGTCCAGCAGCCTGGCGAGGCTGTCCTCCGCCGGCGTCCAGCCGGCGGGAAGGCGCAGGACGTACGGCACGGCGGGGTCGGTCTCGTCGGTGACCGCCAGCCGGACCCTGCCCTCGTGGGCGTAGTGCCCCTGAAGCAGCACCAGGTCGAGCGAGGGGTCCCTGAGCGGGGCCCTGCGATCGCGTTCGAGCCCCTCCCACGGGCCGACCAGCGTGACGGACACGTCGGGCACGGTCCCTGCCAGCAGCGCGTCCACGGTGGCGCGCACGTCCTCGTAGCCGCCCTCGTCGGCGCGCACGACGGCCTCGACGAAGGGGACCTTCCACTGGCGTCCGGGGTGGGAGCGAAGCCAGCGGTAGGCGGGGACGCGGTCGGCGACGGTGGCGTGGCTGACCCTGTCGATCGGGGCCTTGTCGCGCATCCGCATGGTGGGCCCGAGGTGGTAGGCGCGGGCCTGGGGCTCGGGCACGAAGACGGCCCCTGCCTGCGCCAGGCGGTAGCCCATCTCGGTGTCCTGGCCGAGGACCAGTTCCTCGTCCATCGGGCCCGCGGCCGCGACCAGCGCGGCGTTGACCGAGGTCGCGCCGCCGACGTGCAGGCTGAAGGGCCTGCTCGGGTTGGCGGTCAGGCCATCAGTCCTCTCGACCAGCTCCACGATCCACGCGTGCGGCTCGGCGGGCTCGAAGGCCGACTCCAGGTCGTCGGGCAGCCTGGCGGGCACGGGGGCGGAGGTGAAGCGGATGTAGCCGGTGACGACCAGGTAGGGCGCCTGGTGGTGCCAGCGCATGTGCGCCTCGATCGCGCGCGGCGTCAGCACCACGTCGGAGTCGAGCCAGTGGATGACCTCGCCGGAGGCGACGGCGAGGCCGGCATTGCGGGCGGCGGCGCGTCCGGGGCTCTCGCAGACGACGAGCTTGACCCATGACGGCACGCGAAGCGGCGGGAGGCTGCCGTTGTCGACGACGACGACCTCGACCAGGTGCGTGGGGTAGCTCTGCGACCGCAGCGCCTCGAGGACGAGATCGAGCTTGTCCTGCCCGCCGTACGCGGGGACGATCACGCTGACGCTCATGCGAGGCGTCCACGTGCCGAGGTCGGGGACGTCGAGCACGCGGTAGTCGTTGCCGCGCACCCGTGTCACGAGGCCTCCAGCAGGAGACTGGGCCTGAAGCCGCGCCACTGGTTGTGCGCGACCTTGAGGAAGTGCGCCAGGGGCAGCTGCCAGGTGTGCCCCTCGCTGTGGGAGCGGCGCAGCACGTAGCCGAGTCCGTGGGCGCGGTAGATGCGGGCGCCCCTGGCGTGCTGGGACTTCAGCAGCGCCGCGTCGACCCCTCTGGGCAGCGGTTCGAAGCCGGGGAAGTCGTCGCGGGCGAGCAGGATGGTGCCGCCCGCCACGAAGTCGGTCCAGACCTCGCTCGTGTAGGAGATCCGACGAATGGTGGTGGTGAGCGGCTCCAGGTAGAAGAACTCGGCGGCCGTTCCCACGATGTCGGCGCCCGAGGCGCGCCTGGCGAGCAGCAGGTCGGACAGGTGCTCGGGGCCGTACCAGTCGTCGTCGTCCCACTTGGCCACGAACTCGCCCGAGGCGCGGGCGGCGGCCAGGTCGAGCAGCGCGCCGAACGGCGTGCCGGCGTCGGCCGACACGACGCTGATCGGCAGCTCGCACTCCTCGACGGCCCTGCGCGCGAGCGGATGGTCGGCGATGCCGTGCAGGCCGAGCAGCACCTCGACCTCGACGTGGCGCTGAAGGGCGATCTGGGCCAGCGCCGAGGCGAGCAGGTGGGGCCGCTTGCTCGACATCACCACGCTGACCGTGGGCGTGAGCGCCGGCCTGGGCGCCAGGCGGCGCAGCCGTACGCTGTGCTCCTCGCGGCGCAGATCGGCCAGGCATCTCGGCCCCGCCTCCCTGTTGACCGACAACCAGCCCCTGTCGGTCAGAAGCGCGGCAAAGTCGGGGGAAACCCAGTCAGGCACCCGGTCAGGAAGCGCCGAGGTGAGCGGGACACCGGCGAAGGCCAGGTTCATGAGCCCGTCGAGGGCCGCCCGCCGCTCCTGCTCGGTCATGGCGCCGGGCCACTCCACCGACAGCCCGCGCAGGGGGCGCAGCGCCTCGATGCCGGGCAGCCCGTCAGGGCTCTCGCCGAGGCTCCAGCCCGCGTCGCTCCAGCGCAACCGCTCGATTTCCGCTGTGGGGGTACGCAGGTAACCGGCGGCCCCTCGCGTCTCCACGAAGGGAATGGCGGTCATCGGAGGCGCTCCTCGTCCTGTCGTCTTCGGGCGCGCCTACTTTACGCCGCTTTGACTCTGACGGAAGAGCGGGTCATTCCGAACGAGTTGGCCTGAGCGTTCGTTCCCAGCAATCATCCAGGAAGTTATGGCACGGTAGTGCCTTCTGTTGACTATGGTGTAAATATCCCCACTTATCCCCAGCCGCACGTCATCGGACGAAGTTACACGGAAGGTATGCGCGGATGCTCTCGCCCCGCCACCTGGCAGCGATCGCCATCCTCGGAGGTCTCGTGCTGGCCGTCCTCGGGGTGCTCTCGCTCACCGGAGCCGTCTCCCCCGCCGCCGCGCTCGCCGCGGCCGCGTTCCTGCTCGCGCTGTCGGCTCTCGCCTTCCTGGTGCTGACCGTGCGTCGCCTGGACGGCAAGGCCCACCGTATCGACCTGCGAGTCAAGAAGATCGAGAACGGCCTGACCCAGAGCGCCACCGGCCTGAAGCGCATCGAGTCGCGCATCGACAGGCTCTCGGCCGCGGTCGAGGAGTCGGCGACCAGGCGCAACGAGGACCTCAGCGCGATCCTCGCCTCGCTCGGCGAGGACAGGGTCAACGCGATGACCCACGCCGAGGAGGTGGCCGAGCTCAGGGCCGCGCTCCGCGAGCTGCGCGAGGAGCGCGTGTGAAGGTCCGCCGCAACGACTACGGCTCACTGCGCCCGCCCGCGATCGGCGCGTGGACGCCCGAGCTCACCGTCACGGTGGTGATCCCCGCCTACAACTGCCAGGACGAGCTCGACAGGACGCTCGCCACACTGGCGAGGCAGACCTACCCCTCCCACCTGCTCGACGTGGTCGTGGTCGACGACGGGAGCGAGCCCGCGCTACGGGCGGAGGCGCAGATCGTCAGGGTGCGCGAGGGCTGGGGCAGGGGCAACGCCAGGAACGTGGGCGCGAGGGCCGCGACGGGCGATGTGATCCACTGGCTCGACGCCGACATGATCCTCGCGCCCGACCACGTCGAGGCGCACATGCGCTGGCACCACCTGCTCGACTACGCGGTGGTGGTCGGCGAGGTCCTGTTCGGCGACGACTTCGACAGCGGGACCGTCCAGCCGTACACGGCGAAGATGCTGGAGGAGACCCGCAGGCTCAGGGACGCGGGGACCAGCGCCTACCTCCTGCACACCGGCGCCACGGCCTCGGTCTCCGCGCGCCTGCTGGCCGACGCGGGCGGGGTCGACCCCCGGCTGAACATGGCGGAGGACACCGAGCTCGGCTACCGGCTGGCCCAGGCGGGCGCGGTGTTCATCCCGGACGGCGAGGCGCGCAGCCTGCACGTCGGCGAGTCCACGGTGATGCGCAGGCAGCAGGAGGTCCACAGGCACAACTGGTCCTACCTCGGTGACCACATCCCCGACCTGCGCTGGCTGAGGAGCCATCCGCGCAGGCAGTGGCTGGTGCCCTACGTGCGGGTGACGGTGGAGGCGGCGGGCTACGAGCAGACCAGGGCCACGGTCGACTCCGCGCTGGCCGGTTCGGTCCCCGACGTGGCGGTCACGCTGGTCGGGCCGTGGTCGCTGCTGGGCGATGGACGGCGCTCCAACCTCGACGACCCGCTGCTCGATCTGCGGCTGCTGCACAACCTCTACGCGCACGAGCCGCGTGTGTCGTTCGCGTGGAAGGCGCCCGAGAGCGTGGCGCCGACGCCGTACCTGCTGAGCGTGCCGCCCGGGTGGGTGCTCGGCGCCGACACCGTGGCCAGGCTGGTGGCCCTCGACGAGGGCCTGGTCAGCGTGGCGCTGGAGGAGAGCGGGAGCGGCGTCGTGTCCGCGCGGCTCGAGCGCACCGCGGCCTTCGCCAGGGCGCGCAGGGTCGGCGGCGACCTGGACGCGCTGGTGGACGAGATGTTCGGCTCGGTGTGGGTCGGCGGGCGGGAGTACGGCCTGGCCACCGCCGAGGAGGCCGAGCCCGTCGCCGGTGATCCCGCCAAGTGGCGGGCGCTCGCGACCAGGCGCAGGGACGAGATCAGGGCGCTGGAGGCCGAGGTCGCCGCGTTGCGCGCGGAGCTCGCGCAGGCGAAGGAGGAACCGGCCAAGACCGGTCTGGCGACCTTCCTGAGGCGCGTCATATGATCGCCGATCTCGTGCGTGAGGCCCTGGAGCGCGGAGGAAGGGTCTTCCAGGCGGGCCTCGACGCGCACAGCGGCGCCACCGACCTCGACCACGAGCTGATCGAGCCGGGCGCCGAACGCGTCAAGGAGGTGCTGGTCCTGGCCGGCAGCCCCGCCGACCTGCGCAGGATCGCCACCCTGCACAAGCTGCTGCCCGAGGCCGAGCGGGTGGTCGTCGCGGTCGCCGACACCCCCGCCGCGCACCCGGCCCCCGTGCCCACGCCGACCCCCGCGCACCGCTGGAGGTCGCTGACCGAGCTGCGCGTCTACCAGCCGAAGAACCGCGTGTGGGTGGTGGACGCGCGCTTCTCCGCGCCGACGCCCGCGGGCCGTACGGTCGCCGCCACCGCCCGCGCCTTCGCGGGGCACCGCCTCGACGTGATCGCCGCGCCCGCCGCCGCCATCGCGGGCGTGGGCGCGGCCGACTGGCGGCCGGGCGACCCGAACGCGACACCCGCCGAGCTGACGGGCCCCGTCCCCGACCGGGTCGGCGCGCCCGGTGGCGACATCGTGCTGCGCACGGTCGAGGACGACGTGGAGTGGACCGAGGACGAGCAGCCGGTGGACCGGCCGACGGTCGAGGCGGCCAGCTGGGAGCGGATCGGCCGCCCCGGCGGGACCGAACTGGCCGCCGTCCCCGTGGAGCCCTCGATGATCCCGCCGGTGGACGAACGCCTGGTGAACCCCATGGGCTTCGTCACCACTCCTTCGCGCGGGATGGCCATGCTGGCGGAGTCGGGCGGCCGCTGGTCGGTCGTGCTGGACGGCAGGCCGGTCGTCACGTTCGCAGCCTCGGGCGGGGTCACGGACGCCGACGTGGCCAGGCTCAGGCAGATCAGGGGCGTGGAGATCGACTGGCGCCACGCCCACAGCGGCCCGCTGCCCGCGGTCAGGGTGCTGGCGGGACTGGCGGCCGCGGGCGTGCCGCTGGTGGCCTCGGAGGTGCCGCGCTGGGCCAGGGCGATGGGCGACAGGCTGTCGTCCCTGCTGACCACCCCGGTGGACCTGGCGGACGAGCTGCGGCGCGAGGAGCACAGCGTCAGGCTGCGCCGCGAGGCCATGCGCGTCCACGGCGTGGCCGCCAGGTGGGAGCAGCTCGGCTCGCCCGCGCCCGCTCCCCCGCTGACCTCCGTCCTGCTGGCCACCCGCAGGCCCTCCATGGTCGGCTTCGCGCTCGAACAGGTGGCCAGGCAGCGCAACGTCCAGCTCGAGGTGGTCCTGGCGCTGCACGGGGTCTCGCGCGACCATCCCGACGTCGTGGACGCCGTCAAGCGGTTCGACAGGCCGATCACGGTCTTCGAGACCGACGCGATCTTCGGCGAGGTGCTGAACGACGCGGCGGCCCGCGCCTCTGGCTCCTTCCTGCTGAAGATGGACGACGACGACTGGTACGGGCCCGACTTCCTGTGGGATCTGCTGCTGGCCCACTCCTACTCCGGCGCCCAGGTGGTCGGGACCGTGCCCGAGTTCGTCTACCTGTCGTCGATCGACGTGACGGTGCACCGCAGCCAGATCACCGAGCAGATCACGAGTTTCGTGGCGGGCGGGACGATCCTGGTGGAGCGGTCGGCCTTCCAGGCGGTCGGCGGGTTCAGGCCGCTGAGGCGCTCGGTCGACACGCAGTTCCAGGAGGCGCTGCAGGCGGCGGGCGGGCAGATCTACCGCACCCACGGCCTGGGCTACATCCTGCGCCGCGGCCCCGCGGCCGACCACACCTGGCAGGAGCCGATCGGCACGTTCCTGCAGCGCAACAGGCAGCAGTGGAGGGGATTCAGGCCGAACGCGCTGATGGAGCTGGCCCCGTGAGGATCAGGCGCAACGACTTCGGCCCGCTGAAGCCGCCCGCGCTGGGCGCGTGGGAGCCGTCGATGACGGTGACCGTGGTGGTCCCCGCCCACGGCGGCCAGGAGAAGCTCGACCTCACGCTGGCCGCGCTGTCGAACCAGACCTATCCCGCGCGCCTGCTCGACGTGATCGTGGTCGACGACGGCAGCCCCGTGCCGCTGCGCGCCGACCTGGTCCCCGACGGCAGGGTCGTCAGGGTGCGCGAGAGCTGGGGCAGGGCGGCGGCCGTGCAGACAGGGGCCGACGCGGCCACCGGCGAGATCGTGCTGGTGCTCGACGCGGACATGGTGCCATGGCCCGAGCACGTCGAGGCGCAGATGCGCTGGCACCATCTGGCCTCCTACCTGGTCGTCCTCGGCTGGATCGACTTCACCGACCCGCCCGTGCTGCCCTCGCCCTCCGAGGTCGCGGCGGGGGTGGCGGACCTGTTCCCGATGTCGCCGCACCGGCACGACTGGGCCGAGGAGATCATCGCGAGCCACGACGGGCTGCGCACGGCGCCCAGCTCGCTGGTGTCGCGGGTGCACGTGGGGGCGACGGCGTCCTATCCCGCGTGGCTGCTGCGCGCGTGCGGCGGCATGGACACCACGCTCAAGCTGGCCGAGGACACCGAGCTCGGCTACCGGCTGACGCAGGCGGGAGCGGTGTTCGTGCCCGATCCCGAGGCGCGGGCCTGGCACGTGGGGGTGCCGACCGCCATGCGCGCCTTCGCCGAGCTGAAGCGCTACAACGATCCGTTCGTCGCCGACCGCGTGCCGTACCGGCGCTACCTGCGGACCGATCGGGGGCGGCAGTGGCTGGTGCCTTACGTGGAGGCGGTGGTGGAGGCGGGCTCCTACGAGGACACCCGCGCCACCGTCGACGGCCTGCTGGCGAGCTCGCTGCCCGATGTCCGGGTCACGGTCGAGGGGCCGTGGGAGTCGCTGACCGACTCGCGCCGCTCGCCGCTGTCCGATCCGCTGCTGGAGCTGCGGCTGCTGCGCGCCCAGTTCGAACACGACCCCCGCGTACGGCTGGGGCCCGCGCCCGAGCCCGTCGCGCCCTTCCGGCTGCTCTGCCCGCCCGGCTGGATGCCCGAGCCCACCACCGTCGAGCGGCTCGTCGGCCATCTGGAGGCCACCGACGGGGGCGCGCTGTGCGTCGCGCTCGAGGAGAGCGCCGAGGGCGTGGTGTGCGCCCGGCTGGAGCGCACCGCCGCCCTCGCGCGAGCGTCGCTCCTGATCAAGGAGGGGGAGCACCTCGACGACGTCCTGGACGAGGTGTTCGGGTTGGAGTGGGTGGACGGCGCCGCCTTCGGGCTGGCCAGGAGGCCCCGCCTCTACCCTCCGCGCCGGCGCCCCGTGCCCGAGCACGAGCGGCTGGCCAGGCAGCGCGACAAGGAGCTGGACACGCTGCGTGAGCGGACCGCGGCGCTGCGGGCCGAGGTCGCCCAGCTGCGCAGGGAGGCGGCCAAGGGGCGCAGGGACACCGCGCGCTGGAAGGAGAAGGCCGAGCACTGGCGGCGCGAGGCGGTCAAGCTCGCCCGCGAACAGGACCGCACCGTGCTCGACAAGGCCGTGCGCAGGATGCGCAACCTCACCTTCCCCCGGCGCTGACCCTCGCTCCTGGTGAGCGGCGGTCAGCGGGCGCTCCGCCTGCGAAGGTGGTAGGCGTAGGTGGCGGCGACGAGCGCCAGGCCCCACGGCAGCCACGACAGGCCGGGCCCGAAGCTGCCCCAGTCCTCGGCGGTCATGGTGATCTGGCCGGTGATCATCCAGAGGAACAGGCGCGAGCCCGCCTGGATCAGCATCGCCGACGCGCACAGCGCGGGCGCGACCGCCAGCCAGACCGGCACGCGCCTGCCGCCCAGGAAGGGGATCCAGCGGGGGAAGACCTCGCCCCAGCGCTGGACGAGGCCCAGCGTCAGGAGCGCCCCCACGACGCACAGCCCGCCGAGCACCGCCTCGGCCATCCACGCGTCCTGCTGTCCCCCGGCGAGGAAGCCGTCGGGCACGCCGAGCGGGATCCCCATCGCCCAGGAGATCCGCGAGATGCCGTACGGCAGAGCCAGCACGGCGGCCAGATAGGTGACGGGCCTTGCCCATCGCACCGTTCGCGCGCCGCCTCCCGAATCGCCGCCGTCCCTCCCGGCCCAGGCCGCCGCCGCCCAGAGCGCGCCGCCGACGATGCAGAAGAGCATGAACAGCAGCGGGCCGTCCCAGAGGCCCGTGTAGCCCATGAACAGGTAGCCGAAGTTCTGCATCACCCGCACATCGGGCACGGCCACGATCAGGCCGACGCACATCGTCCAGGCGAAGACGAACGACAGGCCGCGCGCGGCCGAACGGGTCATCGCCACCGCGACCAGCGCGCCGAGCAGGCCGAGCGCCGCCATGACGGCTCCCGTGGGGCCCTGCTCGACCGAGGCCAGCAGGGAGCCCACCTGGTCCGCGCGAGGGTCGCCCGCGCCGAGGGGGAAGCCCGCGCCGCCGAGGGCCCAGTAGGCGCCGGTCAGCCCGAAGGCCACGGACCACAGGCCCGCCGCGGGCGCGGTCCACGACCTGCGCGCCCTGGTCTCTGTCCCGGTCTCGACGGTGGGCCGCGCCGTCCTGGCCCTCTTGCGCATCTCGGTCTCGCTCACACCTCAAGCCTGCTCGGCAGGGCCCGCCGTCCCCTCCCCCTGGCGGGGGACGAGGCTCCCCCGCCGGGGTTGACATCTCCCCACTCCATTGGATAGTGACGTTATCCAATATTAGACAGTGTCACTATCCAATGGAGACATCATGGATCCGGTAGTCGTCCTGGGAGTTGCCCTTCTCGTCTTCCGCGCGCTCGGAGCGCTCGGCGTCAGCCGCTTCGCCACGTGGCCCGCGAGCGCCGCCCACGCGATCGCGGTCATGCTCGTCATGACGGCCAGCGCGCACTTCGTCCCCGAGAGCGTCACCGTGATGCCCAACCATGCCGACCTGGTGAAGATCGTGCCGCCGTTCGTGCCGTTCCCCGGCTTCATGGTCTACGCGACCGGGGTGCTCGAACTCCTCGGGGCGGTCGGACTGGTCGTCACCGGGACCCGCTGGGCGGCCGGGTTCTCCCTCGCGGCGATGTTCGTGCTGCTGCTTCCCGCCAACATCTACGCGGCCGTGGCCCAGGTGCCGTTCAACGGCGGCGAGGCCTCACCGCTGTGGCTGAGGGTTCCCGAGCAGGTCGCCTACATCGCCGTCGCCCTGTGGGCCACCCGCTCGGCCTCCCGCGCCTGGCCGGCCTCGCTGCGGCTCGCGGGCTCGACGTCGAGGTGACCCCACATGAGAAAGGCGGGTCGGGGCTCCGCAGGGGAGCCCCGAGCCGCCTTCGCGTGCCCGCTGGCGCCGTCAGTCGTCGCCCTCGACGCGCATCACGCTGGCGATGGCCCTGACGATGTCGAGCCTGCGCAGCCCCTCCATCGTCGCCGAGAGCGCCGCGTCCGTCGCCCTGTGCGTGACGATGACGAGCTGGGCGTCGTCGCCGTGGCCCTCCTGGCGGACGGTCTGGATGGAGACGTCGTGCTCGGCGAAGAGCGTCGCGACCTGGGCCAGAACGCCTGGCTTGTCGGCGACGTCGAGTGAGACGTGGCAGCGGGTGACGGTCTCCCCCATCGGATGGACGGCCAGCGAGGCGTAGACGGACTCCTCGGGGCCCCTGGTGCGGGCCAGACGGTTGCGGGCCACCGCCACCAGGTCACCGAGGACGGCCGAGGCCGTGGGAGCGCCGCCCGCGCCCTTGCCGTAGAACATCAGCTGCCCCGCCGACTCCGCCTCGACGAAGACCGCGTTGTAGGCCTCGCGGACCCCAGCCAGCGGATGGGTGCGCGGGATCATCGCGGGGTGGACGCGCACGCCGATCGAGCGGCCGTCGTCGGAGCGGGCGCAGATGGCCAGCAGCTTGATGACGTAGCCCATGGCCTTGGCGCTGGCCACGTCGGTCGCGGTGATCTCGGTGATGCCCTCGCGGTGCACGTCCGCGGCCGTGACCCTGCTGTGGAAGGCGAGACCGGCCAGGATGGCCGCCTTGGCGGCGGCGTCGAAGCCCTCGACGTCGGCGGTGGGGTCGGCCTCGGCGTACCCCAGCGCCTGGGCCTCCTCCAGCGCGTCGTTGAAGGAGGCGCCGGTGGAGTCCATCTTGTCGAGGATGTAGTTGGTGGTGCCGTTGACGATGCCGAGCACCCGCTTCACCCTGTCGCCCGCCAGCGACTCGCGCAGCGGCCGCAGCAGCGGGATCGCCCCGGCGACGCTGGCCTCGTAGTAGAGGTCGCCGCCGCCGGCGTGGATGGTGGCGCCGTCCTCGGCCAACAGGGCCTTGTTGGCCGTGACGACCGACTTGCCGCTGGCCATGGCGGCCAGGATGAGCGTGCGGGCGGGCTCGATGCCGCCGATCACCTCGATGACGATGTCGACGTCGTCGCGGGTGACCAGGCCCTCGGCGTCGGTGGTCAGCAGGGCGGGGTCGAAGGAGACCTCGCGTTTACGGCCCGGTTTCCTGACCGCGACGCCCGCCAGCTCGAGCGGGGCTCCGATGCGGGCGGCCAGGTCGTCGGCCTGCTCCTCCATGAGCTTGATGACCTGCGAACCGACCACGCCGCACCCCAGCAGCGCGACTTTCAGCGGCTTGCTCACAGCTGCCCCCTCAACAGGTCGTCCTCGGTCTCACCCTGCACGATGACGCGCGCCCTGCCGCCCGAGACGGCCACGACGGCGGGCTTGGGCAGGTAGTTGTAGTTGCTGGCCAGCGACCTGCAGTAGGCGCCCGTCGCGGCCACGGCGAGCAGGTCGCCAGGCGCGAGGTCGGCGGGCAGGTAGTGGTCGCGGACCACGATGTCGCCGCTCTCGCAGTGCTTGCCCACCACGCGCGACAGCATCGGCGCGGCCTCCGACTCGCGGGAGGCCAGCACGGTGGTGTACTCGGCGCCGTACAGGGCGGTGCGCGCGTTGTCGCTCATGCCGCCGTCGACGCTGACGTAGGTGCGCAGGCCCTCGACGTCCTTGACCGTGCCGACCTCGTAGAGCGTGACGCCGCCAGGACCGACGATCGCCCTGCCCGGCTCGACGGTCAGGCGCGGCACCGGCAGCCCGGAGCTCGTGCAGACCTTCTCGACGATCTCGCGCAGCGCGTCGGCGATGACCTTGATGTCGGGGGCGACGTCACCCTCGACGTAGGCGATGCCGTAGCCGCCGCCGAGGTCGAGCTCGGGCAGCACCACGCCGTGCTCGTCCTTGATCTGCACCAACAGGGTGGCCAGCCGCGTGGCCGCGACCTCGAACCCCGCGGTGTCGACGATCTGGGAGCCGATGTGGGAGTGCAGGCCGACGAGCTCGAGCTGCGGGAGGGCCAGGATGCGGCGGACGGCCTCGGCCGCCGCGCCGGTGTTGAGCGACAGGCCGAACTTCTGGTCGTCGTGCGCCGTCGCGATGAACTCGTGCGTGTGCGCCTCGACCCCCGTGGTCACGCGGACCATGACGCGGGGCCTGACGTCCATCTGCTCGGCGAAGTAGCCCAGCCTGGCGATCTCCTCGAAGGAGTCGACGACGACGTGCCCGACGCCGACCTCGAGGGCGCGCCTCAGCTCGGCGGCGGACTTGTTGTTGCCGTGGAGGGTGATGCGCGAGGGCGGGAAGCCGACACTGAGCGCGACGGCCAGCTCGCCTCCGCTGGCCACGTCGAGGCCCAGATCCTCGTCCATCAGCCAGCGCACGACCTCCTTGCACAGGAACGCCTTGCCCGCGTAGTGCACGTCGGAGCCCGCGAAGGCGGTGGCGTACTCGCGCATGCGCGAGCGGACGTCGTCCTCGTCGACGACGTAGAGCGGCGTGCCGTACTGCTCGGCGAGGTCACGCACGTCGACGCCGCCGATCGTGAGCGCGCCATCCGTTCGCGTCGACGTTCGCGGCCAGATCGCGTGGTTGATCCGGTTGAGGTCGGCGGGCGCCAGCGGCGGGCGCTCATGGGGCAGCATCTCAGCGTGCCTGTCCCCTGCTGGATGGGCGAATCGACTCACCCGATCGAGGCTATCGGACCCGGTGGCGCTGGTGGGACGACTGCCCACGGATCGAGACGCGATCTCGCTATTCTGCGGAAATTTTTGCCTTAATTCGCCATATGACTGGATATTTTCAGATTCGCTCTGGTCCGGGGAGCACCACCCGCACCACCTCCGCCAGCCGTACCCTGGCCGTGTGGACGGGCCCCGGCTCCTCCTCACCCCTCGGTACGGCCGGCGCCCGCTCATGCGCGTCGTGGTAGGCGAGGGCCAGCCTGGGCAGGTAGGCGGCCCATCCAGGGTCGCGCCCCGCCCTGCGGCTCGGCAGCTCGGCCAGCAGCCTGAGAACGGCCCTGTCATGGGGGCCGGACAGCGCGCACGGGGTGAACCCGGCGCGGGGCACGTCCAGCTCGCGGGCCCAGCGCAGGACGGCCGCGGCTCTGGCGTGCGCGTATCTGACGACGAAGCCGGGGTTGTCCCACGTGCGGGGCAGGTCCTGCCACGGGCCGGGGAAGTCCACCGGCTCGTGGGGATCGTCCAGCAGGTCGCCAGGGGTGTCGACGGTGATGCGCAGGAACCCGTTGCCCCCGACCTCCACCGCCACGACTCCGGCCAGGGCGCGCACCTCGGCGGCGAGGTCGCCCGGCGCGATCCTGCGGCGCAGGGCGGCGGCGGAGAGGTAGACGGCCTCGTGCTCCCATGTCCCCTCGGGCGCCGGCGGCTCGCCGAGCACCTCTGCCAGCCGCCCCGGTCTCACAGCACCCGAGCTTAGACCCTCCGCCCGCGCCGGAGGCGGCCACGGGGCGGAGCCGGGGTGCGGGGCCGGAGGGCCCTCGACGGCTCAGATGAGGGCGTGGGGTTCGGCGGAGCCGTACTCGACCAGGTGGGCGGCGCCCAGCAGCCAGCGGTCCTCGTCGCGCACCCTCACGTAGCCGAACCTGTCGGCGGAGAACACCTTGATGCCGTCGGTCCTGCACTGCCGCATGAGCACCTCGTCCCAGCCCTCGGTCAGGTCGGCGAAGCCGATCGCGCGCAGCGCGTTGCGGCGCGCCAGCAGCGTCGCCCCGTTGACCTCGGGCGTGTAGGTGTACTCCGACTCGGGCTGCTTCAGCAGCGTCGCGTGCGCCCCGCGCAGGTGCGCGTAGTAGGAGGCCTTGCCCACGATGTCGGCCGTGCTGAAGAGGAAGGCGCGCCTGAGGTCGGCCAGGTAGTGCGAGCCGTACACGTCGCGGGGGTCCATGATCGCGACCAGGTCGGCCTCGCACAGGTCGAGCCCCCTGTTGAGCATGGCGCCGGTGCTCACGGACGGGTCCTGCTCCCTGAAGACCACCTCGCGGGGGGCGAGCACCTCTCGTGCCCGCTCCTCGATCGAGGGATGCCCGAAGACGATCACCTGGGTCACGCCCGACTGCTTGACGACCTGGGCGAGGGCGTGCTCCAGCCGCGAGGAGTCGGGCACGGGCAGGATCACCGAGATGTCCAGCGTCGCGCGTGCGCTGGGCAGGCCGATGGTCTCGAGCAGCTCGTCCACGCGCTCGGTCATGGTGCCCGCCGCGTAGGCCCTGCGCAGCGCGGCGTGCGCGCGGCGCGAGTCGGCCTCGGGGCCGATGGAGGTGCCGCAGGCGGCCAGCTCGGCCAGCCGCCAATGCGGCGTGCCCGGCGGGCAGTCGACCGCCACCGGCCAGCGGTAGGACGTGAGCACGTCGGGGTAGCCGAGATGGGCGGGAAGCAGCTGCTCGAGCGTGAGAACCCGGTCGTAGCGCCCGCCCGACAGCGGCAGCGGGTTGTGCACGCGCGGCTGCACCGCGAACGGCAGGCGCGGCCAGCCCGCTGTGAGGTCGGTGGTGAAGCGGTACTCGAACAGCTCGGCGGTGGCGGCGTAGTCGGCGACCGTGCCGCCGGTGTGCCAGAAGACCGTGCGGATGCCGCGCGCGGCGCACCAGGCCAGCAGCTCGCGCACCCCCTCGCCCGGCTCGCCGGTGATCTCCTCGGCCCAGGGCCCCTGCGTGACCGACTCGACCACGAGCAGGTGCGGCACCTCGGCGGCCAGCACGCGGGCGAAGTCGCGAGGGGTGAACCCTGTCGTCTGCCGCCACTCGTAGCGCAGCAGCGCCTCGGCGTGCGGGTCGGCGATCACGGCCGCGGTCAGGTGCGGGCGGGTGTTGGGTCCTGTCGGGATCCTGAACGGCTTGAGCCGTACCGACCTGCCCTCGACCGTCCTGGTGGTGCTGGTCGCCTGGAAGGCGGCGCCAGGACGGTCGTCCTTCTGCGCGGTGACGGCAATGGGCTTGCGCTTGGGCGCCACGGGCCGCTTGACCGGCTTCGCCGCGCCTTTCAGCCCCTTGGCCAGCCGGACGGGGTTGCTCTTGCCCGTCTTGATCGCGTCGCCGATGCGGTTCCACCTCGCGACCTTGAGCGAGGACAGCTTCCACTGGGCCACCTCGGCCTGGTAGCGCTGCTCGGCCAGCTCCTTGCGGAGCCGCTCCGCGGCGGTGCGCTCGGTCTCGAGCTCGCTCTCGGCCTCGGCCAGCCGCTCGTTCATCGACCTGAGCTCCTCGGTGGCCCTCTCGGCCTCCGCGAGCTTGGCCTGGGCGGCGTCCAGCAGCCTTGCCAACTCCGCGGCGCGCTCCGCCTCGGCGATGGCGTCGCGCAGCGCGCGTCGCGTGCTCTCAAGCTCAGTAGTCACAGGCCCTCCGTCTCTCGGCCCGGCAAAGGATACTCTTTCGCTTGGAATCGGCGTTGAGGAGTGAGATCGCGTGCAGTGGCCGGCGTTCAATGTGAGGCCGTACGTATGCGGCGCCCTCGGCCGCTTCGACACGGGCCTGCTCGACAAACTCGCAGGGTCGGGGCCGAAGGTGCGCCCCGCCCTGCAGACGGCGGAGGCGGCCCTCTACAGCTCGCAGCCGCTGCCGCCCTACCATCGCACGCCCACGACGTTCGCCTTCTCCTGGGGCGAGCGCAGGCCCGCGCAGGCCGCCGACTGGATCACGGTCGCCGAGACCTACGAGACGCCCGGGCTGATCTCCGACGGCGCGCGCACGATCCTGCACGCGGGCGCGCTCGGCCTGGTCGACGTCTACTACGTGCGCACCGACGAGGCGATCTACTTCTCCTCGCTGCTGAAGCCGCTGCTCGAGCTCGTGCCCGTCGACATCGACTGGGCGGCGTGGGCCTCGATCATCCAGGTCACCTTCCCGCTGGGCGACGCCACGCCGTACGCGGGGATCAGGCGGCTGCCAGGCTCCAGCGCGCTGGTGCACACCGCCGAGGGGCTGTCCACCGAGCGGCGGCTGCCGCGCTGGCTGCGGCAGGAGCCCTACGAGGCCTGGCGCAGCGCCGGGGAGTTGCTGGAGATCCTGCACGCGGTCTACGACGAGTACGAGGGCCGTCCGCTCCTGGTGCCGGTCAGCGGCGGCTACGACTCGCGGCTGCTGTGCTCGGTGGCGGTGGCGAAGGGCGCCGACGTGGAGTCGTGGACGACCAGTCCCGACGACGGCACCGACACCGACATCGCCTTCGCCCGCGCGATCACCCGCGAGCTCGGCGTACGGCACCGCGTGATCACCCAGGACGCCGCCGCCTATCCGGGCGACGCGCTGGAGGTGGCGCGGCGTCTGGAGTTCATGACGCCGCACCACGCCTGGTACGCGCCCTTCGCCAAGGAGGTGCACGGCTCCAGCCGCGTCCTGATCGACGGCCTGGCCGGCGGGCCGCTGCTGAAGAACTTCATGGTCAGCGGTGCGGCGCTGGAGGCCAGGACGCAGCAGGAGCGCTCGGCCGCGGTGCTGAGCTCGCTCTCGCTCGGCGCGCCGTCCACGCCGTTCCTGTCCGAGGCGGCCGAGGGCTGGATCGGGCAGGTCGTGCGCGAGCAGTTCGACGCCTCCACCTCGATGCTCCACGGGCACAGGGCCGAGCTGCCGCTGTCGGTGCTGCACACCCGCACCGTGCGGGGCATCGCCCGCTCGGCGGTCAACCTGGTGGGCCCCGAGGCCTCCTTCGCCGGGCCGTTCATCCACCCCGACTTCTTCGACGCCGCGCTGTCGGTGGGGGTGGGGCGCAAGGACAAGGGCCGCTTCTACAGGGAGGTCCTGCACGCCGCCAACCCGCGCGTGGCCGCTCTGCCGTCCACGAACGTGGTCAAGCAGCCGCTGCAGCGGGTGCCCCTGCGCTCGACCGCCGCGCCCGCCCGCGCCTACTCCCACACGATGCTCGGCAAGGTCGCCGAGCGGGCTCCCTGGCTGCTGTCGGAGGGCCTGCACGAGGTGATCTCGTCGGGGCCCGACGCTCTCACCAGGTTCAGCGGCTGGAACGACAGGTTCTGGGTGCGGGGTCTCGTGCTGTTCGGCGCGTGGCTGACCGACTACGAGAACGACCTCACGGAGCTTGCTCCGCCGTTCTGACAGGCACGGAGAACGCAGGGTAACGCCACAAGCACGTACGGGTCTCGCGGGCATTACAGGCGGTCGAAGCAAGGGGATTATGGACGGTCCCCCGGGCTGGTAGTGTTCGGCCCGTACCAATGAAAAAACGTACGCTGCTTTCGGCCCTCAGGGCCTCCGAGCTGCACGTTTTTCATTGAAAAGCGCCGCATACAACCGGAGCCTCCAGGTCACAGATCTGGTTCCGGCAGGGCCTGGGGTTCGCAGGGATGACGACTCCAGCGGCGCGGTCACCACACAACACACCGGGGCATCCGGTGACTTCGTCCTGCCCACATCTCCTTCTGTGAGCGTCATATGAACAACCCATCGGTCAGCGAGACCTTTGTCTCGGCCGATCCACGCTGGTACAAGCGGGCGGTGTTCTACGAGGTGCTCGTCCGGGGGTTCAAGGACTCCAACGGCGACGGGACCGGAGACCTCCGTGGTCTCATCGAGAAACTCGACTACCTGGAGTGGCTCGGCGTCGACTGCCTCTGGCTGCTGCCGCTGTACGAGTCCCCCCTGCGTGACGGCGGCTACGACATCTCGGACTACGGGAAGATCCTGCCGGATTTCGGTGATCTCGGTGACTTCGTGCAGCTCATCGAGTCGGCGCACGCGCGTGGCATCCGCATCATCACCGACCTGGTGATGAACCACACCAGCGACATGCACCCGTGGTTCCAGGCTTCGCGGCACGATCCCGAGGGGCCCTACGGCGACTTCTACGTGTGGGCGGACGAACCGACGGGCTACCCCGACGCGCCGATCATCTTCGTGGGCGCCGAGGAGTCGAACTGGACCTACGACCCGATCCGCAAGCAGTACTACTGGCACCGCTTCTTCCACCACCAGCCTGACCTGAACTACGACAACCCCGCCGTTCAGGACGCCATGCTGGAGGTGCTGAGGTTCTGGCTGGACCTCGGCATCGACGGGTTCAGGCTCGACGCCGTGCCGTACCTGTTCGAGAGGGAGGGCACCAGCTGCAGCGGGCTGGCCGAGACCCACGCCTACCTGAAGAAGGTGCGCGCCGAGGTCGACCGCCTCTACCCCGACAGGGTGCTGCTGGCCGAGGCCAACGGCTGGCCCGAGGACGTCGTCGAGTACTTCGGCGACCCCACCACGGGCGGCGACGAGTGCCACATGGCCTTCCACTTCCCGCTGATGCCGCGCATCTACATGGCGGTCAAGAAGGAGACGCGCGAGCCGATCTCGGAGATCATGTCGCGCACGCCGAAGCTGCCCGAGAACGCGCAGTGGGGCATCTTCCTCCGCAACCACGACGAGCTGACGCTCGAGACGGTGACCGAGGAAGAGCGCGACTACATGCACTCGGAGTACGCCAAGGACCCGCGCATGCGCGCCTACCTCGGCATCAGGCGGCGTCTGGCGCCGTTGCTCGACAACGACCGTGACAGGATCGAGCTGTTCACCGCGCTGCTGCTGAGCCTGCCCGGCTCGCCCGTCATGTACTACGGCGACGAGATCGGCATGGGCGACAACATCTGGCTGGAGGACCGCGACTCGGTCCGCACGCCGATGCAGTGGAGCCCCGACCGCAACGCGGGCTTCTCCACCGCCGACCCCGGCAGGCTCTACCTGCCGACGGTCATGGACCCGATCTACGGCTTCCAGGCGGTCAACGTGGAGGCGCAGCAGAAGAGCCAGTCGTCGCTGCTGCACTTCACCCGCAACATGCTGCAGATCCGCCGCCACCACCCGGTCTTCGGCACCGGCGCGTACACCGAGATGTGGTCGTCCAATCCCGCCGTCCTCACCTTCACCCGTGAAGAGGGCGACGACCTGATGCTGTGCGTGAACAACCTGTCGAAGTTCCCCCAGCCGGTGGAGCTCGACCTGCGCAGGTTCGAGGGCATGACCCCGGTCGAGGCCAGGGGCGGGGTGCCGTTCCCCGTGATCGGCAGCCTGCCGTACCTGCTGACCCTGCCGGGTCACGGCTTCTACTGGTTCGCGCTGAAGCCGTAGGTTCCCAGCTGGGCGCGGGCCGCGCGGCGCGCTGGAAGCAGCGCCACCGCGAGGGCCGCGCCCACTGCCACGGTGACGGCCACGGTCAGCGTCAGGGCCGAGGGCGGCCTGCCGATGCCCGCGCCCACGCCGCTGGTGTGGCCCTGCAGGTCGATCAGGCTCGTCACGACGAAGGAACCCGCCGCGGTGCCCAGGACGACGCCCAGCACCACGAGCACACCCGTGCCGGTGACGAGCGTGGCCATGACCTGGCGCGGGGTCAGCCCCATCGCCTTCAGCACCGCCAGGTCGAGGGCGTGGTCACGCAGCCCCAGCGCGCTGGCGGTCAGCAGGTTGGCCAGGCCGATCAGCGCCAGCACGACGATCAGCGCGACGATGACCGCCCTGATGATCGACAGTCGTTCGGCGGGGTTGACCACGCGCTGGATCTCCAGCCCCTCCCCCGACGCGGTCAGCAGCCTGTCGCGCACGTCGGCGGGGTCGGCGCCCTTCTTCAGCGCCAGGCCCCAGAACTCGGGCGGCACCACGTCCTTGGCCGCGAGACTGTCGACGCCGAGCGACAGCACCTGCCCGTCGAGGTCGGGCTCGACGGTCCTGCCGACGATGCGCACGATCAGCGGGGTGCCGCCGACCGACAGCCACACCCTGTCGCCGATCTTCACCTTGAGCAGGTCGAGCAGCCCCTGCCCCGCGACGGCCTCGCCCCTGTCGGCGTACATCCGGCCCTCGGCCACGGGGAAGGGGTAGGGCGCGCCCGAGCCGCCGATCGCGCGCACCCTGATGGACCTGGCCACGCCGGGAACCAGCGCGTCGACGTCGGCGCCCGGATAGACCTCGCGCACGCCAGGGTCGAGCTGGGCCGCGCGCTTCGCCTCCTCGGGTGTCAGCTTGACCGGGCGGACCAGCAGCTGGGCGTGCTGGCCCACCTGCTCGGGATGGGCGAGGAAGTTGTCGAGCGTGGCCCAGACGCCGAGCCCGATGGTGATCATCATCATCGGCACCGCGAGCCCGAACGTGGTCAGGAAGGCGGGCACCCGCCTGCTGAAGGCGTCGCGGGCGCCCAGGACGAGCGCGGGCGGCAGCCGTACCAGCAGGGCCAGCTTGGCCAGCCTGGACAGGTGGCCGCGCGGCGGCGCCGAGGGCGCCGCGGGGATGGGCGGGGTGCGGCTGCCGCGCCAGGCGGGCAGCCCGACGGCCACCAGCACCACCAGCGCGGTGCCGGCCGTGATCGCCACCAGAGGCACCAGGGCGACGGCGGTCCTGTCGAGCACCAGCCAGGTCACCAGCCACCCCGGCAGGACGCCGAGGGCGATGCCCAGCAGGCCCAGCGCGCCGTGCTCGACGAGCAGCAGCCCGGCCACCTGGCCGCGGGTGAAGCCCATGGACTTCAGCGTGGCCAGGTCACGCAGCTGGGAGAGGACCCGCCCGCCCGCCGCGTTGGCCAGCGCGAGCGCGGCGGCCACCAGGCCGACGATGCCGAACAGCGCGAGCAGGGTGCCGAGGAGCCTGTTGTCGAGCTCCATCGCGTCGCGCACCTCGCGCCAGGTGTAGACGCGCTGCACCTCCTCGTCGAGCATCACGACCACGCGCTGGGAGACGAACTGGGTGGACTCGGGGTCGGCCAGGCGCAGGCCCGTCACCCATTCGCTGCGGCCGAGCTCGGGCTCGATCCTGTCGAGCTTCTCCGGCAGCACCCAGATCAGGCCTGGCGTCCACTCGGGGTAGAAGCCCTGGTCGGCGGAGTCGGCGATGCCGCGCACGTACAGCACGTGGCGGGCGCCGCTGAGCGCGGTCACGTTCACGGGGCTGCCCACGCCGAGGCCGAGCGCCCTGGCGAAGGAGCGCTCGACGACCGCGCCGTCGGGCTGCGAGGAGGTCAGCCAGCCGCCCTCCGCGACGACGGGTCTGGCCACCTCGGGCGGCGTCACCGGCATCGCGCGCAGCGCGGCGGGCGCCTTCCTGCCCTCTTCCAGCAGCGTCACGGGCGCCGTGCGGTACGGCCCCGCCGCCTGCGTGACGCCGTCGATCTCCCTGAGCGCGACGACCTGCGGCCTGTCCTTGGTGTGGACCCACAGGTGCGCGCCGTTGGTCTGGGAGAACAGGCCCCGCCACGGGTTGGTGCTGTCCTCGAGCAGTGTGGCGGCGGTGATCAGCGCGGCCACGATCGCGGCGATGGTCGCCACGGTGAGGACGGCCTGGCCGCGCCTGGCCCGCAGGTCGGCCCTGATCCATCGGGCTCCGGCTCTCATCGCAGGTCGATGACCTCCCCCGCGCCGCCCCTGCCGGGACGCCTGCGGGCGATCCTTCCGTCGTCGACGATCTGGCCGTCCAGCAGCGAGACCACCCTGTCGGCCAGGCTGGCGACCCTGGCATCATGGGTGACCAGGACGATCGTCTGGCCGTCGCGGTGCACCTCGCTCAGCAGCCGCAGCACGTCGCGGGTGTTGCGGCTGTCGAGGTTGCCCGTGGGCTCGTCGGCCAGCAGCAGGGCCGGCTTGTTGGCCAGCGCGCGGGCGAGGGCGACGCGCTGCTGCTCGCCGCCCGACAGCTGCGCGGGCGCGGCGTCGGCCCGCTCGGTGAGGCTCAGCGCGTCGAGGAGGTACTCCCTGCGCGCCCTGGCCTCCTTGGAGGAGACCCCCGCCAGCAGCGCAGGCAGCTCGACGTTGTCGGCCACGGTCATGCTGGCGACCAGGTTGAAGAACTGGAAGACGAAGCCGATCTTCTTGCGCCTCAGCAGCGCCCACGCGCTCTCGGAGAGGGTGTCGGCGCGCTGGCCGTCGAGCCAGATCTCGCCGCTGGTGCGGATGTCGAGCCCGCCGAGCATGTGCAGGAGGGTCGACTTCCCCGAGCCCGAAGGGCCCATGACCGCGACGAACTCGCCCTCGTCGACGACCAGGTCCACCCCCCTGACGGCCGGCACGGGCACGTGCTTGTTCTGGTAGATCTTGACGAGGTTCACCGTTCTGAGCACGGTCACGCGAGGTCCTCCTGGCAGCGTTCGAGCCAGTCGAGATCGGCCTGCAGGTGCAGCATGGCTCCCTCGATCAGCAGAAGCGCGACCTGATTCCCCTGATCGGTCCGCTCGGCGAGTTCGTTGAGGTCGCGCATCAGCGCGAGGTAGTGACGGCGCTGGCGGTTGATCAGTGCCATCCGGTCGGCGATGCCGGTCAGCGGAGCGAGGACGAGTTTCATGAAGAACTCGTCGCGCACCCTCGGACCCTCCGTGGGCTCGTCCACCCAGTCGGTGAGCGCGTCGCGGCCCTTGCCCGTCAGATAGTAGACCTTCTTGTTGGGTCTGTTGGACTGTTCGACGTCGACGGCTCTGACCAGCCCGTCCTTCTCCAGCCGGCCGAGCGTCACATAGATCTGGCCGATGTTGGGCGAAGGGTAGGCGCTGCCGAAGGTTTGCTCGAGGGCCTGCTTGAGTTCGTAGCCGTGGGCAGGTTCCTTCGCGAGGAGCGCCAGCAGGTGCAGCCGCACGCCCACCTCCTCGTTACGGGCTCGTTACGGAGATATCCGTTGACGTTCAGATTAGCGCTGTGCATAACATGAATGCATCTACCTAACACGAATGTAATCCGGTAGAAATTTGGAGGTCACGTGTTCCGCCCCCTGTCCGTGATGCTGCTCGCGCTCCTGGTGGCCGGATGCGCGGCGGCGACGGAAGAGGGCGGCGAGGACCCCACGGGTCCGATCACCTTCGCCACGGGACGCGACACCACCGGCTACCTGCAACCCCTGCTGGACCGGTGGAACAAGGCGCATCCCGCGCAGAAGGTGACGCTGCTCGAGCTGCCTGAGGCGGCCGACGAGCAGCGAGCACAGCTGGTGGCCAACCTGCAGGCCAGGAGCGACCGCTACGACGTGCTCGGACTCGACGTGGTCTGGACGGCGGAGTTCGCCGACAACGGCTGGATCATCCCCCTGGAGCGCGGGAGCTTCCCGCTCGACAGGTTCCTGCCGCCCGTCGTCGACACCGCGGTCTACAAGGGCAAGCTCTGGGCAGTGCCGTACACCAGCAACGCAGGGCTTCTCTACTACCGCAAGGACCTGGTGAAGAAGCCGCCCACGACCTGGGCCCAGCTTCGCTCCCAGGCTCTTTCGGCAACCAAGAAGCACGACATAGGCGGCTATGCGGGCCAGCTGGCCGCCTACGAAGGACTCACCGTCAACTTCGCCGAGGCCGTGCAGTCGGCGGGCGGCACGCTCCCCGACCTCGACCAGGCCAAGGCCAAGCAGGCTCTCGACTTCTTCACCCAGGGGCTGCGCGAGGGATGGATCCCCCCGCAGGCCCTGAACTACAAGGAGGAGGAGTCGAGGCTCGCCTTCCAGAACGGCCAGCTCGTCTTCGCCCGCAACTGGCCCCACGCGTACGGCCCCGCCACCCAGTCCAAGGTGGCGGGCAAGTTCGCGGTGACCAGGCTGCCGGGCCTCGACGGGCCAGGATCGAGCTCACTGGGCGGCGCCAACCTGGCGATCAGCGCCTACTCCAAGCGGCAGAACACCGCCCAGGAGTTCATCAAGTACTTCACCAGCCTGGAGAACGAGCGCCGCGTCCTGACGGAAGGGTCCTTCCCTCCCGTCTGGGCAGAGCTCTACGACGACCCTGCGCTGATCAAGCGTTTCCCTTACCTGCCGGTGCTCAAAGAGAGCATTCTCGCGGCCAAGCCTCGGCCGGTGAGCGCCAACTACAACCAGTTGAGCCTGGTGGTCGCGAGTGCGGTCTCCAAAGCGCTCAGCCCGCCCTACGACCAGTCCACCGATGACGTGGCCGCCTCCATGAAAGCGGAGTTGGCCGAGATCGTCGCAACCCAGTGATTCGAGGTCAGGCATCATGCGAAAAGCAGTTGTTCTGGCGGGGCTCGCCGTAGCCATCGCCGCGTGCGGCAACGCGCCGAGCACCACCCCCCAGGAGACGGGCGCCGCCAGCTCGGCCGCCCCCGCCAAGAAGACGCTGGAGGGGGTGAAGATCGAGGTCGCCGCCAAGTGGACGGGCGAGGAGCAGACCAACTTCGAGGCGGTGCTCAAGGCCTTCCAGGAGAAGACCGGCGCCCAGGTCACCTACGCCTCCACAGGTGAGGACACCGGCGCCTACCTCGGCCCGCGCATCCAGGGTGGCAGCCCGCCCGACGTGGCGATCCTGCCCCAGCCAGGTCTGGTGCAGCAGTACGCCGACCAGAAGGCGCTCAAGCCCCTCACCGCCGAGGTCCAGAAGCAGATCGACGACAACTACACCCCGTACTGGAAGGAGCTCGGCTCCGCGGGCGGCCAGGTGTACGGCGTGCTCGTCAAGGCCGCGCACAAGTCGATCATCTGGTACCGCGACGCCGCGTTCACCGACGCCGGCGTGCAGGCCCCGACCACCTGGGACGAGCTGATGAAGACCGCGCAGGCGGTCTCCGACTCCGGCACCCCGCCGTTCTCGCTGTGCGGCGCCTCCGGCTGGACGCTCACCGACCTGTTCGAGAACGTCTACCTCTCGACCGCGGGCCCCGAGAAGTACGACCAGCTCGCCAAGCACGAGATCCCCTGGACCGACGCCTCCGTGGTGACCGCGCTGGAGAAGATGGCCGGCATCTTCGGCAAGAAGGACTACATGGTCGGCGGCAACACCGGCGCCCTGCAGACCGACTTCCCGACCTGCGTGACCCAGGTGTACGGCCAGGACAAGGGCGCGATGGTCATCGAGGCCGACTTCGTGGCCGCCTCCGCCACCCAGTCCGGCGCGAAGATCGGCGAGTCCGCGAAGATCTTCCCCTTCCCGAAGGTCGGCGACACCGCTCCCGTCGTGCTGGGCGGCGACATCGCCGTGGCGCTGAAGGACTCCCCCGGCGCGATGGCGCTGCTGGAGTTCCTCGCCTCCAAGGAGGGCGGCGAGGTGTGGGCGAAGCTGCCCGGCTACCTGTCGCCGAACCGCAACGTCTCGCCTGACAACTACCCGAGCGAGCTGACCAAGCAGCTGGCGCAGACCATCATCTCCGCCGGCGAGACGGTCCGATACGACATGTCCGACCTCGCGCCGAGCGCCTTCGGCGGAACCGACGGCAAGGGCGAGTGGAAGGTCCTGCAGGACTTCCTGCGCGACCCGTCCGACGCCAAGGCAGCCGCCAAGGCCCTGGAGACCGAGGCCGCCAAGGCCTGGAAGTAAGGGGCGAGGCCGTGACCGACCGGTTGAACGGCCCGACCGACCCGCGCGACGAGGTGTCGCGCGGGTCCTCCCCCGGGCCAGAACCCACCCCCCAGACGGCGACTTCGGGCTCCGCCTCCGCGGACAATCCCGACCCCGCCCACACCTCCGACTCCGCCGACCCCGCCCGCGCCGCGGCCTCCTCCGCTGAGGGCGCCACATCGGGCGCGGGCACCCGCAGGACCGCCGCCTCGGAGGAACCCGAGCTGGCGACGGCGGGAGGGGCCGCGCCCACCGTGGCGCCGGCGCCCGGCAAGAACAGGCTGGGCCCCTCCGCCGCGGTGGCCTGGTTCTTCGTGCTCCCCGCGATGCTGCTGCTGGGCATCTGGGTGATCTACCCGATCATCTACTCGATCTTCCGTAGCCTCTACGACGCCACGGGCACCCAGTTCGTCGGCCTGGAGAACTTCGGCACGATCTTCACCGACTCCGGCACGCTCACCACGATCAGGAACAACCTCATCTGGGTGATCGTGGGCCCGATCCTGGTCACCACGCTGGGCCTGATCTTCGCGGTGCTCACCGAGCGCATCAAGTGGGCCACCGCGTTCAAGCTGATCGTGTTCATGCCGATGGCCGTCTCACTGCTGGCCGCGGGCGTCATCTTCCGCCTCGTCTACGAGGAGGACCCCGACCGCGGCGCGGCCAACGCGATCATGTCCACCATCTCCGGGGTGTTCTCCTCCGGTGGCGGCCTGGAGGGGGCGCGGCCGAGGGAGAACGACACCTCGCCCGTCACGGCGCAGGGCGACACGGTCGTCACCAAGCAGCCCGCGCAGGCGGGCCAGCCGGTGCTGATCCCGCTGGTCGGGCTCAAGCCCGAGGCCGTTCCCTCCGACGCGCAGACGGCCAAGCCCGCCGCGGGCGACGGCCTCACCGGCACGGTGTGGCTCGACTTCACCGCGGGAGGCGGCGGCAAGGCAGGCGAGGTCGACGGCACGGAGAAGGGCCTGCCGGGGGTGACGGTGGAGGCGGTCAGCGGCGGTCAGGTCGCGGCCACCACCACGACGGCAGCCGACGGGACCTTCCGTTTCGACGGGCTCGCGCAGGGCTCCTACACGGTACGGCTGCCGCAGTCGAACTTCGAGGCGCCCTTCAACGGCCTGACCTGGCTCGGGCCCACCCTGATCACGCCCGCCATCATCGGCGCGTTCGTCTGGGTGTGGGCGGGCTTCGCGATGGTGCTGATCGCGGCGGGCCTGTCGGCCATCCCGCGTGACGCGCTGGAGGCGGCGCGCATCGACGGCGCGACCGAGTGGCAGGTCTTCAGGAAGATCACCGTGCCGCTGCTCTCCCCCGTGCTGCTCGTCGTGTTCGTCACGATGATCATCAATACGCTGAAGGTCTTCGACCTGGTCTTCATCATCGCGCCAGGCTCGGTGCAGCCGAACGCGAACGTGATCGCGCTGGAGATGTGGCGAGTCTCCTTCGGCGGCGGGAACAACCAGGGACTCGGCAGCGCGTTGGCGATCTTCCTGCTCATCCTGGTCCTGCCGTTCATGATCATGAACATCCGCCGGTTCAGGAGGGAGCAGTGATGGCTGACGTCCAGGCGGGAACGGTGAAACGAGGCCCGCTCAGCAGGATCGTCGACCGTCTCGGCAGCGGCGCCGTCCAGGTGCTGATGATCCTGATCGGCCTGTTCTGGCTGGTGCCGACGCTCGGCCTGCTGGTGGTCTCGATGCGAGACGAGACCGCGAACAACGCCGAGGGCTGGTGGACGATCTTCACCAAGCCCGCCGAGCTGACTCTCAGCAACTACGCCAGCCTGCTGGCGACCGGCTTCTCGGCCTCCTTCTGGAACACCGTCATGATCACGGTGCCCACCACGATCCTGGTGATCGGCATCGCGGCGATGGCCGCCTACGCCTTCGCCTGGATGGACTTCAAGGGACGCGACCCGCTGTTCCTTGTCGTCGTCGGCCTGCTGATCGTGCCGATCCAGATCGCGCTGATCCCGATCGCCACGCTGTACGGCCAGGCCGGGATCTTCGGCACGATTCCCGGCGTGGTCCTCTTCCACGTCGCCTTCGGGCTCCCCTTCGCGATCTTCCTGCTCCGCAACTTCTTCGTCGGCATCCCCGCCTCGCTGCTCGAGGCGGCCAGGATGGACGGCGCGTCGGAGTGGAAGATCTTCTCGACGGTGGTGTTCCCGCTCGGCAAGCCCGCGATCGCGTCACTGGGCATCTTCCAGTTCCTGTGGGTGTGGAACGACCTGCTCATCGCCCTGGTCTTCGCCGACGCGTCGAACCAGCCGATGACCAAGGCCCTGCAGTCGCAGATGCGGCAGTTCGGCACCAACGTGGACATCATCGCGCCCGGAGCCTTCCTGTCGCTGATCATCCCGCTGGTCCTGTTCTTCGCCTTCCAGCGCTACTTCGTGCAGGGCATGATGGCCGGCTCGGTCAAGTGATCCACTGGGCGCCCGTCTCGCGGCGGCAGGCGGGCGCCCGGTCCCCCTTTGTGATCTTTTCTGGACGGCGTGCGCCCCGCTCGCTCTGATCGATAGGGTGCATGACCATGGCCGGTCGTCCCCTACACGAAGTAGTCGAATCCGGATGGGCGAGCGCCCTCGAGCCCGTCGCCGAACGGATCTCCCTCATGGGCGAGTTCCTCCGGAACGAGATCGCCGAGGGCAGGCAGTACCTCCCCTCCGGAGCCCACGTCCTGCGCGCCTTCAACCAGCCCTTTGACGAGGTCAAGGTGCTGATCGTCGGCCAGGACCCCTACCCCACGCCAGGACACCCCGTCGGGCTGTCCTTCTCCGTGGCCCCCGACGTGCGCCCGCTGCCCGGCAGCCTGCGCAACATCTACAAGGAGATGGAGAGCGATCTCGGCCTGCCCATGCCCTCCAACGGCGACCTGACCCCCTGGGCCGAGCAGGGCGTCCTGCTGCTCAACAGGGTGCTGACCGTCATGCCGGGCAAGCCGGCCTCCCACCGGGGCAAGGGCTGGGAGGAGGTCACCGAGCAGGCCATCCACGCCCTCGTCGCCCGCGACAAGCCGATGGTGGCCATCCTCTGGGGCCGCGACGCGCGCAACCTCGCCCCGATGCTCGGCAGCGTGCCGCGCATCGAGTCCGCGCACCCTTCCCCGCTGTCGGCCCGCAGCGGTTTCTTCGGCTCACGGCCCTTCAGCCGCGCCAATGAACTGCTCATCCAGCAAGGCGCGACACCTGTCGAGTGGAAGCTGCCCTAGGCTCTTTTCCCATGAGTGATGAAGAAAAGTTCCTCCGCCTCACGGTCGAGCTGACCGTCGAGGTGCTGGACGTCGCCGCCCTGCAGGCGGCCGCCCTCGCCGAGATCCGGCACCCTGACGCCGACCTCGACGAGGACGAGCGCAAGGAGCAGGCCGAGCTGGTGAGTTCCGACGAGACGGGCGCGACCGCCCTCCAGTGGCTGATCGAGCCCGACCACGTGCTGTCCCTGATCGAGCACGTCCAGGAGGTCGAGCCGCGGGAGGCCGTGCTGGGCGTCGAGCCCTCCGACGGGCCCAGTGACGAGGACGAGGACGACCACGAGGGTCACGACCACTGACGCTCGGGGTGGGTGGGAGCCCGCGCTCCCACCCACCGCCCTAGGATCGAAGCATGATCGTTGCTTTCTCCATCACCCCGCTGGGAGTCGGCGAGGGTGTCTCCGAGCCTGTCGCGCGCGCCGTCAAGGTGGTGCGCGACAGCGGACTGCCCAACCACACCGACGCCATGTTCACCACCGTCGAAGGCGAGTGGGACGAGGTGATGGACGTGCTCAAGCGTGCGGTGGAGGCGGTGGCCGAGGTCGCTCCCCGCGTCAGCCTGGTGCTCAAGGCCGATGTACGGCCCGGCGTCACTGACGGCATGACCGGCAAGGTCGAACGCCTGGAAGCCCACCTCCGGTAGGGCGTGACGCCCCGCGGGCGGCACAGACGCGACATATCTTGACTGTCCTCGAGAACGCGTCATATCTTGATGCTTGACGCGACATATCTCGAAGGGCGGAACGATGAGAGTACCTGTCCTGATCGTCGGCGGCGGCTACGCGGGGCTCAGCGCCGCCACCATGCTCGCCTGGCGCGGTGTCCCCGTCCTGCTGGTCGAACGGCACGCGAGCACCTCGCTGCAGCCCAAGGCCTTCGGCGTCAACATGCGCGCCATGGAGCTGCTGCGTGCGGTGCCGGGGCTGGAGAAGGAGCTGTCCGGCATCTGGCAGGGCATCGGCGACAGCATGCGCATCGCCGTGGCCTCCAGCCTCACCGACCCCGAGCCGAACATCCTCTTCGACACCAGCGCCGTGCCCTTCCCCACGCACCTCTCGCCCGCTCCCGACCTCGGGGCGCCACAGGCGGAGGTCGAGCGCGTGCTGCGCGCCAAGGCCGAGGAACTGGGCGCGGACCTGCGCTTCTCCACCGAGTTCGTCTCGCTCGAGCAGGACGACGACGGAGTGACCGCGCTCATCCGCGCCGAGGACGGGACCGAGACGACCGTCCTCGCCGACTACGTCATCGCCGCCGACGGCTACCGCAGCCGGCTTCGCGCCCAGCTCGGCATCCCCACCTCGGGAAGGGGCGTGCTGAACCACCTGCAGGCGATCATGTTCGACGCCGACCTCAGCACGCTGGTCAACGAGCGCGAGGTCACGCTCTGGTACCTGCAGCGCCCCGAGTTCACCGGCGTCTTCATCACCGGCACAGGCGTCGGCGCGCACGTGCTGGGCGTCACCTACGAGGGCGAGCCCGACCCCGACTGCGAGAAGCTCGTCAGGCTGGGCGTGGGCGTGCCCGACCTCGACGTCACCGTCCTCGACACGGCGACCTTCCCCACCGCGCACGTCCTGGCCGACCGGTACAGGGAGGGCAGGGTGTTCCTGGCCGGCGACGCCGCCCACACGATGCCCCCGACAGGCGGCCAGGGCGGCAGCACCGCGCTGCAGGACGGCTGCGACCTGGCCTGGCGGCTCTGGCTGGTCATCACGGGACAGGCCGGCCCGCGTTTCCTCGACTCCTACGACGCCGAGCGCCGTCCCATCGGGAAGCTGACGGCCGACGCCCAGCTCGCCAACCTGGGCTTCCGCATGCCGCCCGCCCAGCGCGTCGACTACCCGGCCCCGCTCGAGGACCCGTTCGCGGCGCTCCTCGGCTACCGCTACCACTCCTTCGCCATCCTCGCCGAACCCGGCGAGGACGGCTCGCTGCTGGAGGACCCGCGCACCCCCGACGGACGTCCCGGCGGCAGGGCCGCCCACGTGGTGCTCGACTGGGACGGGCGGCGGATCTCCACGCACGACCTGTTCGGGTCGGGATTCGTGCTGCTGGCCGGGCCGTACGGGCAGGCGTGGGTGGACGCGGGACGCGCGGTGAGGGACCAGCTCGGGCTCCGCCTGGCGCCGCACAGGATCGGCGGGGAGCTGCTGGACGTGGACGAGGTCTGGCTGGAGCGGTACGGCGTGAGCAAGAGCGGCGCGGTCCTCGTCCGGCCCGACGGGTTCATCGCCTGGCGCAGTCCTGGCGCGGACCTGGACCCCGCGGGCACGTTGGAGCGCGTCCTCCTCCAGATCCTCGCCCTCTAGTAAGTCTCTATTGGAGACTCACCGAGTATGGTGAAGGGCATGGCCAGACAACTGCGCGACCAGGACATCACCTGCTCGATCGCCCAGGCCGCCGCCGTGGTCGGCGACTGGTGGAGCCTGCTGATCGTCCGGGAGGTCGCACGGGGGCACCTGCGCTTCGAGGACCTGCTCACCGAGCTCGGCATCTCCAGGAAGATCCTGACCGAACGGCTCAGGCACCTCGTCGACCACGGCGTGCTGGAGCGCAGGCCGTACCAGTCGGGGCCGGTCAGGAACGACTACGTGCTCAGCGAGGTGGGCGCCGCGCTCGCCCCCGTACTGATCTCGATGCAGGACTGGGCCGACCGCTGGATCGTCGGCGACGGGACGCTCACGGGGGTGTCCCTGCCGAACAGCCCTCCCGCCCAGCGCGTCCACTCGCTCGTGGGCACGGCGATCCCACACCCGCTGAGACTCCCCGCGAGCGGCGGAGGAGAGCTGGAGGTGGTGGATCCCTCCCTGCCGACCGTGCTCTTCGCCTATCCCGCGACGGGGGTGCCCACGCCGCTGCCGCCCGGCTGGAACGAGGTGCCGGGAGCGGTGGGCTGCACGCTTGAAAACCGGCTGTTCAGGGACGCGGCTGCGCGGTTCGCGACGGACGGGATCGCGATCAGGGGGGTCAGCACGCAACGTCAGGACGAGCAGGCGGCGTTCGCGGAGATGGAGGGGATCCCTTTTCCGCTGCTGTCGGATGTGGATCTACGACTGGCGGCGGCGCTGCGGCTGCCGACGTTCCGGTCGGGACAGACGCTGCGGCTGAAGCGGCTGATCCTGGTGGTGGATCCGGAGCGGGTGATCCGCCATGTGATCTTTCCCGTGGTGGACATCCCCGCGGCGGTCACAGAGTCCCACGAAGCCGCCCGCACCCTCACCTGACCCAAGGCACCTCATCCCGGCTCCCCCCGCCCCCCGACCACCTGCACGCGACCACCGCTCCAGCCGGCCACATCCGCCGGTGGGACTGTCGGCACCCCTGGGGACGTGAGAGGGCGTCCCTCCGCGCAGTATCCAGGTCATGGATACAGCGTGACGGAGACGTCTTTGGGACTGTCGGCACCCCTGGGGACGTGAGAGGACGGCCCTCCGCGCAGTATCCAGGTCATGGATACAGCCTGATGGAGACGTTTCAAGGCGGGTCTGGCGTACGGGCAGCCTCTGTCAGGGACCGGGGGCGAGGAGTTCGTCCCTGCGGGCCTGCAGAAGCGCGCACTCGGACGACAGCTCGGCGGTCCGTCTGGAGATCGAGGCGACCGTCTCCTCCACCCACTGGGCCGCCTGCGCCACCGCGTCATGCGTGCCGGTGATCCGGTGGTGCTTCATGACGTCCGTGACGATGTTGTCGAAGAACGTGTCCACGAACCACCGCGTGTCCACCTCAGGCAACCGGGGGTTGGCCATCACCCCGACGTCGGCCAGCTCCCTGGCGAACACGTCCAGCGCCCGCTGCGCCCGCCATGCCGCCTCGTCGGCCTGCTGCAGTCGGTTGCGTTCGATGGAGTCGGCGAGGACGCCGCCCCCGAACATGTCCCACGTCGAAGCCCCGCGCGCGCTGTTCAACCGGTCGAGAACGTGGGCCAGCTCCGCGCCCGCAGCCATCCCCGCCTTCCGCGCCTCCTCGTGTTCGTGGAGATCGGCGGTCAGATCGCCCAACGTCGACGCCAGCTCAGCGAGGTCCCGCCCTCGCGGGTCACCGTCGAGCTCGATGAGGAGCCGTTCCTTCTCCCCCAGCAGCCTCGCGTACTCCCCTGGCGCCGCCTCCAGCGCCACCCGCTCCGCGTCGATGCCCTCGAGGTCGCCCTCCAACGCCGACAGCCTGAGGCGGTGGCCGTGCAATCGCTGCCGGACGGCCTCGGCCTCGATCCGTTCCTGAGCGAGCCGTTCCTCCTTCGAGCCTGCCAGTTTCGCCAGGAACCCCACGAACCCACTTTCCAGACGGACGACGTCCTGCTCCTCCTCGGCCAGGCGGGGCGTCAGGTCCACGATCGCCTGCCGTACCTGCTGGATCTGGCCGGTGAGCGCGCCCCGCTGGCGGGTCAGGTGCTCGAGATGCCGTACGCGCTCCTTGGCCACCCGCAGCTGGTCATCGATCCCCGCGAAATCCGTCATACCGGCTACGACGTCCGACTCCCCGCCATCGTTCCCGAACGCAGCTGGAGCGCGGTCACAATCCCGCAGGACGAAGCCGAAGGGCGGTCACAATCCCGCGAGACACAACCCGAAGGTGGCCAGAACCCGCGAGACCCAACCGAAGGACGACCCGAACCCCACGAGACACAGCGGGAAGGTGGCCAGAACCCCGCAGGACGCGGCCGGAAGGTGGTCAGAACTGCGGGACGCACTTGGACAGCGAGGTCAGGACCGAGAGGCAAGTTTGGGATCTCGGGACTGGGGCGAAGGGCGGGGCATAGCTGCGGGGCGGAGGTGGGGGTCAGGGTTTGCGGGCGACGCCGGCCCAGCCCAGGACGGCGAAGCGCTCCAGCGCTTGGGGAGAGATGAAGTCGCCCGAGTCGAGCAGTTCGAAGTCCCCGAAGAAGCGCTGGATGTCCGCGAGGGTTCGCGGCACTACGCCTGAGCTTGCCCGTGAGTACACCTGACGCATCGTTTCGGTGTCGCCGCTGCGTTCGTCCTTCGACGACAGGTGTGTGATCACCAGGTGGCTGCCGGGCGCCATCAGCTCCCTGAGCCTGGCGACCTCGGCGTACGGATCGTCGAGGAAGTGGAGTACGGCCACGAGCAGCACCGCCACGGGTTCGTCGCCGTTGATGAGGCCGGTTTCGAGGACCCTGGACCAGATCTCGTCGGGTTTGCGGAGGTCGCTTTCGACCATGGCGACGTTGGGCGAGTTGGCCAGCAGAGCGCGTCCGTGGACACAGACGACCGGATCGTTGTCGACGTAGACGGCGCGAGCGTCGGGGTTCACTGAGTGGGCGACCTGGTGGACGTTGTTCTGCGTGGGCAGTCCCGCCCCGATGTCGACGAACTGGCGGATGCCCGCTTCGCCCGCGAGATGACGGACGGCGTTGCCGAGGAACTCCCGGTTCAGCTGCACGCCTTCGCGCGATTCGGGGAACGCCTTGATGATCTGCTCGGCGGCCTCGCGGTCCGCCGCGAAGTTGTCCTTTCCGCCGAGCATGAAGTCGTAGATGCGTGCGACGTTCGGCGTGGAGATGTCGATACCCGCGGGCGGATTGTCCGTCATCGGGCGATCGCCAATCTGCCGCTCGAAGTTGCCCAGTTCTGTCCAAAAGTGCGCCGAACGGGGATTTTGGGGGCAAAAACGTGACATGGACGGGGGATGAAGTCCGCGTGGGCGCAGGCGGGCCGGTGGCTGGTTCGCCGGCTCACAGCTTTCCTCCTCGCATCAGGACTAACGTCGCGATAAAGGGATCACCTATCTCGGCGCGGTCAGCGTACCGCACCATAACGTCCCCATAACGCTGGATTCGCGGGGATTCAGGCCGCGAGCCGCCGGACGTTTCCGGGGGCGCTGTCAGGTACGGCAGGCCGTACGGCAGCGGGGCCTGGGGGCGAGCGGTCGGGGTCGTCGGGCTCATGAGGAGACACGGCGAAGGGGCGGGGCCGGAGCGGGATGACCACCGCGCCTCTGGCCGGGGTCGAGGGGGCGGGGCTGGTCGTTCTGATCCAGATGACTCCGGAGGAACTGGTCCAGATGACTCCGGATGAGAGGGTCGCGGGGCTGGACGTGGGCACCACCGGGCTGGAGGCGCAAAGCTCGGGGTCATCACCGTGGCGGCCCCGAACGTCCTCACCGTCGGCCGACGCGAGCCGCAGCACGGGCTTGGCGCTCACGCGGGACCGGGCGTCCACCCGGCTGCGATCCCCGGCACCGCGAACGCCGCGCGCGCTGCAGGGCGCGCGGTCGGCTCCCCAGGAAGCAACGGCAGGTCTACGAGGGACGCCGTCAGCGGCGCGGAAGGCCTCGGCGACAACCCAGGAAGCATCGCCGGGCCCGTGGGGGCCGTCGGCGGCGGGGTGGGAGGTGTCGGGGCGCTCCACGAAGGCTGAGCGGAGGGCGGCGGTTGGGCGGGGCCTGGGCACGGCGCGTGGAGCGGCGGTTGACCGTACCGCGGGGGTTGAGCGCGACGTGGAGTCCGGCAAAGCCGACGCTGGCGCTAGGGCAGGCGTTGGTCCTGGGGCCGGCCGTGGGCCAGGCGTTGCCGGTAGGGCAGGCGTTGGCCCTGCAAGCGGCCACACGTCAGGCGTTGGCGGTACTGCCGATGTTGGCTCTGGAGCGGGGGTGGGCCGTGGGCGAGATTGCGGTGGGGCGGGGGTTCGGGGGGCCGAAGGGGTGGGGATGGCAGGGGTTTGGGAGGTCGGAGGGGTAGGGAGGGCGGGAGTGGGGAAGGGAGTGAGAGGCCGGGTCACGGGATCCTCCAGGGATGCGGGGACCTCAGGATCGGCCAGGGGTGGGTCGGGTGAGCGCGTTGAACGGGATTCTGTGGATGAGTCGGAACGGGCCTGTGGACAGTGGGCGGCCTTGACAGAACATCATCCTGGAGCCCATCACCCTAGGTAACGATTATGTGGTGATTTGCGCCCATTCCGGCCTGCTTTGTTACGGAACATGACGCTCACGGCATCAGGTCTGCAACACTCTGCTGTGACCCCTTACCTCCGCTTGCGAAGTAATGCTTGATTTCTCCGCAAGAGTGGCTTGTTGTTTCAACCCCCAAGGAGTACGTCCGTGTCATCTGCACGCAGGGCCGGAAGGTTCCTGGCAGCGGCGACGGGAGCAGCGATCCTGCTGACGGCCTGCGGCGCTGCCGATAACGCACCCGCCGCCGACCCGTCGACCGCGCCCTCCGCTCCGGCAAGCGGCGCCAACGCCTCGACGATCACTCACGCGTTCGAGCAGGAGATCAGCTCCTACAACGCCGAGACGGCCGAGGAGTACTCCTCGAAGAACCACATCGTCCTGAACCGGATTCAGCCGGACTTCTGGTACTTCGGCGCTGACGGCTCGGTCCAGCCTGAGAAGGACATGGGCAGCTACGAGAAGGTCTCCGACGAACCGCTGACGGTGAAGTACAGCATCAACCCGAACGCGGCGTGGTCCGACGGCAACGCGATCGCCTGTGACGACGTCATGCTCATGTACGCCGTCGCCTCAGGCAAGTTCCCCGAGTTCAGCTACATCAGCACGACCACGTGGGACAAGATCAAGATGCCGGACTGCAAGATCGACGACAAGGAGGTGACGCTGAACTACACCACGCCTTTCGGTGACTGGGCAGCGGCCACTGTCGTCCAGTTGCCGGCGCACATCGTCGCCCAGCAGGGTGGGCTCACCGAGCAGGAGATGTTCGACGCCATCAAGGCCGAGGACCACGGCAAGCTCAAGAAGGCCGCCGAGTTCTTCAACAAGGGCTGGATCTTCAACGGCAAGCTCCCCGACAAGGCGCTCATCCCGTCCTCCGGGCAGTACGTGATCGACTCCTACTCCCCCGGCCAGTCCATCACCCTGGCCCGCAACGAGAAGTACTGGGGCGAGAAGGCCAAGACCGAGAAGATCGTCATCCGTTTCATCGCCCAGGACCAGCAGGTCCAGGCGCTGCAGAACGGCGAGACGAACATCATCGAGCCGCAGTCGAACCCGGACATCCTGGCCCAGGTCGAGGCGCTGCAGAACGTCACCGTGAAGACCGGTGAGCAGTTCCTGTACGACCACCTGGACTTCAACTTCAACAAGGGCCCGTTCAAGGACGCCAAGCTGCGCCAGGCCTTCGCGGCCTGCACCCCGCGTCAGCAGATCGTGGACAACCTGATCAAGCCGCAGAACCCGAACGCCGCCCCGATGAACGTCCGCAACATCGCGCCGTTCCAGCCGGGCTACGCCGAGGCCGTCAAGTTCGCCGGTGCCGACAAGTACAACACCGTCGACCTCGAGGGCGCCAAGAAGCTCGTGGCCGACTCGGGCGTCAAGACCCCGATCAAGGTCAACATCGGCTACAACCAGCCGAACCCCCGCCGTACCCAGGTGGTCGAGCTGATCAAGGCCTCCTGCGACCAGGCCGGCTTCGAGGTCACCGACACCGGCAGCGAGAAGTTCTTCGACGACGCCGGTGACCTGGCCAACGGCAACTTCGACATCGCCCTGTTCGGTTGGGCCGGTTCGTCGCTGAACAGCGGCTGGACCTCCACCTACCAGACGCCCAAGAAGTGCACCCCCTCGGCCAAGGGCAACAACAAGGGCTGCTACTCCAACAAGGAGTACGACAAGCTCGCCGACCAGATCCTCGCGGAGACCGACCCCGCGAAGGTCGCCCCGCTGATCCAGCAGGTCGAGAAGATCCTCTGGGACGACCTGGCGACGATCCCGCTGTACTCGCAGCCGGCTCTGTCCGCCTGGAGCTCGAACATCCAGAACGTCCAGCCCAACCCGAGCCAGGCCTCCATCACCTGGAACATGCAGCAGTGGGCTGCTCAGTAAGCACGGCCAAGCCGCATAACTGACGCGGGGCACGGTCACCAGACCGGCCCCGCGTCAGAGCTGTACAACCCAAGTCGAACGTTGATCCGCCAGTCGAAGCCGCGCCCACGAGGCGCCGTGGCGGACCCGGCTTTCCGGCCAGAGCCCGGTCACCCCCCGCCATGGCGCCCGGAAGCCGTCACCTGCAGGAGGTCGGGGAATTGCTTGTATTCATCGCGCGTAGGCTCGCCATATCGAGCCTCACGCTGCTAGCCGCCACTTTCATCATGTTCTTCCTGGTGGCCCTGTCGGGAGACCCGCTCGCCGACCTGCGCGAGAGCTCGCTCCCCGACGCTCCCAGGCTGATGGAGGCGCGCATCGCGGCCATGCACCTTGACGAGCCCATCCCCGTCCGCTACTTCTCCTGGCTGACCGGCATCTTCCAGGGTGACCTCGGGGTCAACAAGGCGGGCACCACGGTCTCCTCGCTGCTCGCCGGCGCCATGGCGTCAACACTCAAGCTGGTGGTGGTCGCCACGGTGCTGGCCGCAGTGATCGGCATCGCGATCGGCATCGTCTCCGCGCTCCGTCAGTACAGCAGCTTCGACCACGGGATCACCTTCGCAGCCTTCGTCTGCTTCTCGCTACCGGTTTTCTGGGTCGCGACGATGCTGAAGCAGTTTGTGGCGATCGAGTTCAACGACTGGCTGAGGGACCCGTTCATCCCGCTTCCCGTCATCCTGGCCATCGCGCTGGCCGCGGGCCTGATCTGGGCGTCGGTCTACAACGGCGACAGGAAGGGCAAGCTGACCGCTTTCGGCATCGGCCTGGTCGTCACCGCCGTGATCCTCTTCGCGCTCTCCGCGAGCCGCTGGTTCGCCGACCCGGGGCTGGGCTTCCCGTTCATCCTGGTGGTCGGACTGGCCACCGCCGCGGGCGTCGCCGTGCTGGTCGCGGGTGTCGACCACCTGCAGCCGATGTACGCGGCGCTGGGCGCGGCGGGCGTCGGAGCGCTGCTCTACTACCCGCTCCAGCCCATGCTGATCGCCCCCAGCGTCCTCACCCTGCTCGGCCTGTTCGTCGTCGCCGGGCTGGTGAGCGCGGCCATCGGCTGGCAGTTCGGCGGCCTGCTGCGCCGCCAGGCCATCCCGCTGGCCGTCTTCAGCGGCCTGTTCGTCGCTGCCATGATCTTCATGGACCGGCTGCTCGAGGCGTGGGACGGCTACGCCAGGGCGCTCAAGGGCCGTCCCGTCGCCACCATCGGCGCCGAGACCCCGAACTTCCTCGGCAACTTCTGGCAGACCACGCTCGACTCTGGCATGCACCTGATGCTGCCCACCCTGGCGCTGATCCTGGTCGGACTGGCCAGCCACTCCCGCTACAGCCGCGCCAGCATGCTCGAGGTGATGAACCAGGACTACGTCCGGACGGCCCGCGCCAAGGGCCTGCCCGAGCGGACCGTCATCATCAAGCACGCCTTCCGCAACGGCATGATCCCGATCACCACGATCCTCGCCCTCGACTTCGCCGGCGTCTTCGGCGGCGCGGTCATCACCGAGACGGTCTTCGGCTGGCGGGGTATGGGCAAGATGTTCGAGGTCGGGCTGCGGGAGGTCGACCCCATGCCGGTCATGGGCTTCTTCCTCGTCACCGGCACCTCCATCGTCGTGTGGAACATGCTCGCCGACATCGCCTACGCCTACCTCGACCCGCGGATCAGGCTGTCATGACGGAGAAGACCGAGATGACCATCAAGACGGAGCCGCCCGCGTCGAACGACGCCCAGGGCATGACGATCGTCGCCCGTACCCAGGGCCAGCTCGTCCGGCGCAGGTTCTTCCGCCACCGCGGCGCCCTCGTGGGCATGATCCTGTTCGGGCTGGTCTTCCTGCTGGCCTTCAGCTCCATCGGCTTCGGCCCGATCCCCGGCTGGTGGGACAAGCCGTGGACCGGCTCGGGCACCGTGGTGGACAGGGGCCGCCCGACGCTCAGCGTCATCCCCGAGTTCCTCGGCGGCGCGGGCATGCACCTGGGCGAGCACCCCTTCGGCCAGGACAACATCGGCAAGGACTACTTCGCGATGACCATGCGCGGCGCGCAGGTCTCGATCATCGTGGCGTTGACCATCGGCCTGGTGTCCACCGCCGTCGGCACCGTGCTCGGCGCCCTCGCGGGCTTCTTCCGCGGCAAGATCGAGGCCGTCATCATGCGCTTCACCGACGTGATGATCACCATCCCCGTGCTGGTGATCGCCGCGGTGGTCGGCAGCGCCACCGGCAACCTGGGCCCGTACTTCATGGCCATCATGCTGGGTCTCATCACCTGGACCAGCGTCACCCGCCTGGTCCGCGGCGAGTTCCTCTCCCTGAGGGAGAAGGAGTTCGTCGAGGCCGCCAGGGCCGTCGGCACCTCGTCGATGCGGATCATCTTCAAGCACATCCTGCCGAACACGCTCGGTGTGATCATCGTCTCCGCCACGCTCGCCATCTCCTCCGGCATCCTGCTGGAGACGGCCCTGTCCTTCCTCGGCTTCGGCGTCAAGAGCCCCGACACCTCGCTCGGCCTGCTGATCAGCGACTACAAGAACGCCATGGTCACGCGCCCGTGGCTGTTCTGGTGGCCGGGTCTGTTCATCGTGGCCATCGCGCTGTCTGTCAACTTCATCGGGGACGGCCTGCGCGACGCCTTCGACCCCCGACAGAACAGGGTGCGTGACTGATGACCTCCGTACACATCGCCAAGCGGCTGTCGGAGGCCAAGCGCCCCGGCACCACCGAGGTGCTCAAGGTCGAGAACCTCCAGGTCAGCTTTCCCACCGACGACGGCCTGGTCAAGGCCGTGCGCGGTGTCTCCTACACGGTGCACGAGCGTGAGGTGCTCGGCATCGTCGGCGAGTCCGGCTCGGGCAAGTCGGTCTCCTCGATGGCGGTCATGGGCCTGCTGCCCAAGAGCGCCAGGATCAGCGGCGCCATCTCCTACCGCGGCGACGACATGCTCAAGATGTCCGAGCGCAAGCGGCGGAGCCTGCGGGGCAGGAAGATCGCGATGGTCTTCCAGGACCCGATGACCGCGCTCAACCCGGTCCACACCGTCGGCGACCAGCTGGCCGAGGCCGTGCTGGCGCACGAGCTGGTGCCGTACAAGCAGGCGCAGGCGCGTGCCAAGGAGATGCTCGACCTGGTCGGCATCCCGCAGGCGGCGGCCAGGCTGAAGTCCTACCCGCACGAGTTCTCCGGCGGCATGCGGCAGCGCGCGATGATCGCCATGGCGATCATCAACAACCCCGACGTGATCATCGCCGACGAGCCGACCACGGCTCTCGACGTGACCGTGCAGGCGCAGATCCTCGAGAAGCTGCTCGAGGTGAAGGACGCGGTCGACGCGGCCGTCGTGCTCATCACGCACGACCTGGGCGTGATCGCGGGCATGGCCCACAGGGTGCTGGTCATGTACGCGGGCAAGCCGGTCGAGGTCGGTGACGTCGAGCCGGTGTTCAACACGCCGCGGATGCCGTACACCGCTGGTCTGCTCGGCTCCATCCCCTCGCTGGAGACCTCGGGCGGCAGGCTGCGGCCTATCAAGGGCACCCCGCCCTCGCTGATCAACCTGCCCACGGGCTGCCCCTTCTCCCCCCGCTGCCCCATGGCCACCGAGGTGTGCACCACCGAGGAGCCCGTCCTCGAGGAGACGGACGGCGGCGCGCACTACGCGGCCTGCCACCACTGGCCCAAGCTGGCGGAAAGGGCAGATCCGACCGCCATCTTCCGCACGAACAGCGAGATCACGCCATGAGCGAGAAACTGCTCGAGGTCAACGACCTCGTGATGAACTTCCCCGTCAGGGGGACCGGCCTCATGCGCCGCGTCGTCACTCACGTGCAGGCGGTCAGCGGCGTCTCCCTCCACGTGGACAAGGGCGAGACCCTCGGCGTGGTGGGCGAGTCGGGCTGCGGCAAGTCGACGACGGGCCGCGCCATCCTGCAGCTCCACAAGCCCACCTCGGGCTCGGTGAAGTTCGAAGGCCAGGAGCTCACCTCCCTGCCGAACAAGGAGATGCAGGCCGTACGGCAGAACATGCAGATCGTCTTCCAGGACCCCTACGCCTCGCTGAACCCCAAGATGCCGGTGAACGACATCATCGCCGAGCCGCTGAAGGTGCACGGACGGTGGGACGGCAAGGCGGGGCCCAAGCGCGTGGCCGAGCTGCTGTCGCTGGTGGGACTGTCGCCCGAGCACGGCAACCGCTACCCGCACGAGTTCTCCGGCGGTCAGCGGCAGCGCGTCGGCATCGCCAGGGCTCTGGCGCTGGAGCCGAAGCTGCTGATCCTGGACGAGCCGGTTTCGGCGCTGGACGTGTCGGTGCAGGCCGGAGTGGTGAACCTGCTGGAGGACCTGCAGGACGCTCTGGGCCTGGCGTACGTGTTCATCGCCCACGACCTGTCGGTGGTGCGGCACATCTCCGACAGGGTGGCGGTGATGTACCTCGGGAAGGTCGTGGAGACGGGTCCGCGTGACGACCTGTACGACAGGCCCGCCCACCCCTACACGCAGGCGCTGCTGTCGGCTGCTCCCACGGCCAACCCCGAGGAGGAGCGCCAGCGCGAGCGGATCATCCTGACGGGCGACGTGCCCTCGCCGATGGACCCGCCGAGCGGCTGCAGGTTCAGGACGCGGTGCTGGAAGGCGCAGGAGATCTGCGCCACGGAGGAGCCCGCGCTGGTGGACAGGGGCAACGGCCACCCGGTCGCCTGCCACTTCGCCGAGGTCAACACCAAGGTCGTCTGACCTTCCGGGTTCTCGGGCCCCCGCCGGTTCTCGGCGAATTCCAGAGGTCGTCGCAACACTGATTGATCAACTGGCTGCGGCCAGCAGCATAGCGAGACGCTCGGCTGGGGTTTCCCAGCCGAGCGTTTT